>JBKEDN010000119.1:0-11275 GCA_047975435.1 Draconibacterium sp.
CAACAGTCAGCCTCGCATTTGAACTGCGTGATAAACTCCTGAAAATCTCTTGGATATTTCTCAATCTCGTTCATGTATCAAAGATAAATCTTTACTTGACTAAAAGGGATAAGCAGTATAATAACTAAATTTAACTGAAACAATCTTAGCGGTATGGGACGGACTGCGCATAAAATTTATTTGGGTTTCCTGGTCTCTGTTATCCTATTAACTTTTTTTACATTGACTTTTTACGGTGCCGGTTATTACCTGACACCCCTGCACGACCGGCCTGTGCATCCGAAACATGAACTTTTGAAGCCTACCGGCTTGATCGGTCACGGGATCGGAATTCTGGGATCGGCTTTTATGCTCATCGGTGTTTTTGGCTACATGGCCCGGAAACGTATTCGTCGTCTTTCCCGGTTGGGGGTGTTGCGAAACTGGCTCGAATTTCATATTTTTTTGTGTACGTTAGGGCCGATCCTCGTGCTGTTTCATACTTCCTTTAAGTTTGGCGGCCTTGTAGCAGTTAGTTTCTGGAGCATGGTCGCGGTTGTTGCAAGTGGGGTAATCGGCAGGTTTATTTATTTACAGATACCACGTACTATTGAAGGACGGGAACTTAGTCTGAATGAGTTGAACTCGCTGGAATCGGAACTGATTTCAGTTTTAAAGAACAATTACCAGATCGATGCTGATGTTATTGTTTCAATGAATGCGGCACTGGTCAAAGCTGGTGAAAAGGAAGGAGTGAACTACCTGGTTCGGATTTACAGGAGATTTTTGTTTGAGCGCAAGTTGGTTAGACAGTTCAAAAAAGAGTTAAAAAGACAAAAACTAAAAGGGAAACACCTTCGGAGCGCTGTTCGTATTTTCAAATCAAAGATCATTCTGAACCGGAGGATTGCCTGGCTGTCGTCGATGCAGAATTTTTTGCGCTACTGGCACGTTGCTCACCTCCCGTTTGCGCTGGTAATGCTGGTAATCATGATTATTCATGTAATTGTTGCGGCACTGTTTGGTTACAAATGGATTTTTTAAACGATGGAAAGTTTCTGGGAAAAAATATTGATCTACGGAGGAGCCGTCTTTTTTCTTGCCGTTGTACTTTTCGTCTATATCCGAAAGCTGAAGCGGGAATCGAAGGTGGTTGAGGAGAAGATACGTGTGGCAAAGGAAGAAGGGCTGTACGAACCGGTTTCGCTACATCCGGTGGTGGATGTGAATTCGTGTATTCAGAGCGGCGCCTGTATCCGCGCCTGTCCCGAACATGATATTCTGGGTATTCGAAACGGGAAAGCCACGGTGATTAATGCCAGTCGTTGCGTTGGGCACGGTGCCTGTTTTCATGCCTGCCCGACGCACGCCATTTCCTTGTTTATCGGTACTGAAAAACGGGGAGTTGACCTGCCGCATGTTAACCCGTATTTCGAGTCGAATGTAAAAGGCATTTTTATTGCCGGCGAGATGGGAGGAATGGGGCTGATAAAAAATGCGGTGGAGCAGGGCAGGCAGGCTGTCAGCAACCTGGCAAACGGAATTCAGCATGAAAGAAAAGCCGATTACGATCTGGTGATCGTTGGCGCCGGTCCGGCCGGAATTTCAGCGGCGCTTGAAGCTCATCGCTTGAAATTGAGAACTTTGACTCTGGAACAGGATACACTCGGAGGAACAGTTGCTTCCTTTCCCCGTTCAAAAATTGTGATGACTTCGCCGATGGATTTGCCGCTTTATGGGAAAGTGAAGTTGTATGAGACGGAAAAAAATGAGTTGCTGAAATTATGGCAAAAAGTGACAGCCGATAACGGGATCAGCATTCAGGAAAATAAAAAGGTGGATAAGATTGAAGCCCGAAACGGCCATTTTATAGTGCATTGTCACAACGGGGAAGAGTACATGACGCAAAAAGTACTGCTGGCAATAGGTCGCCGCGGCACGCCACGAAAACTGAATGTTCCCGGGGAAGATTTGCCCAAAGTGTTTTATCGGTTGCTCGAACCGGAATTTATTTCCGATAAAGATATTCTGGTAGTGGGTGGCGGCGATTCAGCGGTGGAATCAGCGCTTTTGCTTGTTTCGCAGAATCGTGTCACTTTATCGTACAGGAAAGGCACATTCTCGCGATTAAAGCCCAAAAATAATCAGAATCTGGAAGAAGCGATTTCTGAAAAGAAACTGGAAGTGCTGTTGAATTCAAATGTAACAATGATTGGCAAAACAGATGTATCCCTTCAGTTTGAGGACGGTAAAACGTTGGAAATAAAGAACGATCTGGTGTATGTTTTTGCCGGTGGTGAATTGCCTGTTGAATTTCTTAAAAATGTCGGGATCGGGATTACCCGGAAGTTTGGTGAGGCCATTCTGAAACACGAACGACGCTGAGTATGAAAAAAATGCTGAACTATGTGCTGTTTCTTACCGGTTTAATGCTGGCCGGGCAGATGCTATGTGCACAGATTTCGCCTGGCGAATTGACTCAAGTTCATGCGCATCTCGAAGGTTTGACCAAATGTACTCAATGTCATATTCTGGGTGAAAAGGAAACCACCTCGAAATGCCTGGAATGCCACAAGGAGATCAAAAACTTGCAGGATCAGAAGAAAGGTTATCATGCCTCACCTGACGTAAAAGGGCAAAAGTGCGCTTCGTGCCATGGAGAACATCTTGGCCGGGATTACAAACTGATCCGTTTTGATCCCCGAAAATTTGATCATGAACTGGCTGGTTTTAGACTGGAAGGAAAACATGGCACCATCAATTGCAATGATTGTCATAGAACTGGTTTGATCAAAAATAAAATATCTCAGAAAAAACAGAGTGGAACTTACCTTGGGTTGGGAATTAGCTGTGTGGAGTGTCACGAGGATGTGCATCAGAACACACTTTCCAGGAACTGCGTGTCATGCCATAACCAGGAGACATTTCGCCCGGTTACCGGCTTTGATCACTCCAAAACCAAATTTCAACTCGTTGGAAAACATCAGTCGGTTGATTGTGCCAAATGTCATTTAACGGAAGTGAGAAACGGCAAAAACTTTCAGCAGTTTGCCGGGGTGAAGTCCGATAATTGTACCAGTTGTCACGAGGATGTACATCAGAATAAATTTGGTGACGACTGCCGGAAATGCCACAACGAATTTTCATTCACACAAACGAAAACAAGCGCTGGTTTTGATCACAATCTAACTGATTTTCCGTTGGAAGGAAAACATGTTTCGGTGGATTGTAAAAAGTGCCACACCGGCGGAAGTTATACACGGGCATTGAATTTCAAACGTTGCACGGCTTGCCACGCCGATTATCACGAAAAGCAATTTCAGAAAAACGGAGTTTCGCCCGACTGTTCATTTTGTCACTCGGTCAGTGGTTTTTCGCCCGCTTCTTTTTCCTTTGAACGACACAATCAGGCCGGTTTTAAACTCGAAGGGGCGCATTTGGCCACGCCCTGTTTTTCCTGTCACAAAACCGGAGAAAAGTGGAACTTTAAACTTCCGGCTCAACGTTGTGTGGATTGCCACGAAAACGTTCATAAAAATACTTTGCCTGAAAAATATATACCGGGTTCAGAATGTCGTTCGTGTCATTCTGTCGAAAGCTGGAAATCGGTTACATTCGACCATAATCAAACACAGTTTAAATTGAGTGGAAAGCACGCTGCAACCAGTTGCCGCGATTGTCATTTCAAACAAAATAACGGAGAAGTAAAACAGCAGTTCTCTAATTTGGCTGAAAGTTGCGGAAACTGCCACGAGGATGTTCATTTCAAACAATTTGAAGTTCTGGGGAAAAATGATTGTGCGCGGTGCCACACGTTTAATAACTGGTTGCCCGACAAGTTCAATCATGACAATGCACGGTTCAAACTCGACGGAAAACATAGTGGGCTGCAATGTACAGCCTGCCACAAAACTACCGATCATTTGATCCGAAATTACATCGTTTACAAATTTGAAGACATATCATGCGCAAGTTGTCATTAATATTGGGAATGCTGCTGGCAGTTACCGGGCTGAGCGCTCAGGACAGTCCGCACGGTGAAAATCTGAAGTTCGATTGCCTGGATTGCCACACTACGGAAGGATGGATCTTTGCAGCTTCGACCGCAAAATTCAGGCACGATCAAACTACTTTCAAACTCGAAGGGCAACATCAGACGGTTGACTGCAAATCGTGCCATACTTCGCTGGTTTTCTCGCAGGTAAAATCCAATTGTGTGGATTGCCATACCGACATGCACAACACAACGCTTGGGATGGATTGTGCCAGGTGTCACACCTCAAAGTCGTGGCTGGTTTCCAACATCACCGGGTTGCATCAGAACAGCCGTTTCCCGTTAGTGGGTGCACACAATACGGCTGATTGCTCAGCTTGTCATACTTCTGCTTCCAACCTGGAATTTCAGCCGCTGGGTGTGGAATGTATCGATTGTCACCGTCAGGATTACCTGGCTACGGCCAATCCCAATCATCAACAAACCGGAATATCAACAAACTGTATTGAATGCCATAAAATAGATGCTTTTAGCTGGAGCTCGCAGGGAATTAACCATGATTTTTTCCCGCTAACAAAAGGACACGAAATAAATAACTGTACTGCCTGCCATACAAGCGGTGTTTTTGAAGCAGTTTCGACCGATTGTTACAGCTGCCATCAGAATGATTTTGCATCAGCCACTAATCCAACGCACAACAATGCCGGGTTTACGACCAGGTGTACCGATTGCCACACTACCGACCCGGATTGGAAGCCGGCGAAATTTGATATTCACGACGAGTATTATTTCCCGATTTATTCGGGTGAGCACCGCGGAGAGTGGAACAATTGTGCGGACTGCCATACGCAGTCGGCATCATACGCAGTTTTTAGCTGTACTGATTGCCACGAACACAATAAAAACAGCATGGATAAGGAACACGATGGCGTTAGTGGTTATTCATACAGCAGCCCGGCCTGTTTTGCCTGTCATCCGCTGGGAAACAAGGAGGGGGCATTCGATCATGGTGCCACCGGTTTTCTGTTGAAAGGAGCACATCGTGAAACCGATTGTTTAAGCTGCCATACCAATGGATATTCCGGAACGCCAAATACCTGTAAAAGCTGCCATACAAATAATTATGCTCAGGCAGTCAATCCCGGTCATGTAGCGGCAGGTATTTCGCAGGAGTGTGAAACCTGTCACGATGAAAATGCCTGGAAACCTTCATTTTTTGATCATGCCACTACTTCCGGGTTTCAGCTCACAGGAGGCCACTCTGAACGTCAATGTAGCGATTGCCACATCGGAAATACAACTTCAGCAGTGTCGGAATGCATCAGTTGCCATCAACAGAATTACAACAATGCACCCAACCATTTGGTGGGCAGTTACCCCACTGAATGTTTGCAGTGTCATACGGTAAATAGCTGGGAAGCTTCCTCTTTTAATCACGACGGGCAATATTTTCCGATTTACAGTGGCCGACATCGCGGTGAATGGAATTCTTGTACCGACTGCCATACGCAAAGTAGTAATTATGCAGTTTTTTCCTGCATTACCTGCCACGAGCACAACCAAACCGAGGCCGACAGCCATCATCGTGATGTAAATGACTACACTTATACAGCAATCAGTTGTTACACTTGTCATCCCAATGGAGTTGCCGAAGATGATTGATACTGGAAAACATATCAGGTTACTGCTGTTTTTGAGCGTTCTCTTATCCGGAACATTAGCTGCCAGGTCACAAGAGATGAAAGAGGGCCGTGTGTCTTACATTTCAGGAGAAAATATTTATGTGAGGTTTGAAACCACAGAAAGCATCGAGAATGGTGACACTCTATTTATACAAAATACCGACGGGCTCATTCCTGCACTGGTTGTTCTGCAAAAATCTTCCATATCGTGTTTGTGCAGTAACATCTCCGGGATTGAAATAGCGGTTTCTGATGTCGTTTATGCCCGTTTAAAGCAAAATCAGCCCGTTCTTAAAAATACGATTCAGGAAGAGGTGGTTCCTGAAAAAGATGCAAATGAAAAAGTTCTTACCAGTCAGCAAAAGAACCCGGTACCAACAAATACGGAACACTTTACAGGAAGGTTAATGCTTTCATCTTATTCCAATTTTAGTAAATCGGGAGACGATTCGCACCGGTTTCGTTATACCTTTTCGTCGGATTATTCAAACATCCGAAACTCAAAACTATCCTTTGAAACCTATGTGTCATTTACGCATAAATTGAATGAATGGCAGGTGGTCAGGGATAATCTGAACGATGCATTGAAAATATATGCATTCGCAGTTAAATATGAAGTGAATAAACATGCGTCGGTTTGGGTTGGACGAAAGATCAATCCCCGAACCGCCAATGTGGGGGCGGTTGACGGAATTCAGTTTGAATATGGTTTTAAAAATCTGTTTGTAGGAGCTGTTGCCGGCACCCGGCCCGATTTCCTGGATTATGGGTTTAATAAGGACCTTTTTGAATATGGGGCCTACTTTGGACAAAGTCAGAAAGTAAAAAATGGTTTTGTGCAATCGTCACTGGCTTTTTTTGAGCAACGGAATTCAGGAAATATCGACCGGCGTTTTCTGTATTTTCAGCACACTAATTCAGTGGTGAAAAAACTGAATGTATTTACCTCCGTTGAACTCGATCTGTACAAATTGGAGAATGATAAAAGTGTCAATACATTAAGTCTCACCGGCTTTTATTTTTCATTGAATTACCGGTTCTCTAGAAAAGTATCCATGTCGGGTTCATACGATAACCGAAAAAATGTGATCTACTACGAAACTTTCCGTAATTATACCGATGAGATTTTAACACAGGCAAGCCGTCAGGGAATTCGCGGGAGGGTCAACTACCGCCCGGTGGATTACCTGATGTTTGGGACTTCGGCCGGAACAAGATTTTCAAAAAGCGATCCGCGAAAAACCAACACTTTCAATGCTTATGCAACCTGGTCGCGTGTTCCGCTGTTGGATGCATCGCTTAATGTTTCAGCAAACCTGATGCAGACATCCTATATCGACGGGCAGGTTTACGGGGTACGCCTTTCGAAAGATTTTTCACAAAAATTGAGTGTGCTGCTGCATTATCGCCGGGTAGATTTTAACTACGTGAACACGCTGTCTAAACAAATTCAGAATATCGGGGAGTTGGATTTTTCATATCGTTTCAACAAAAATTTCTATCTGTCTGTTAATTTTGAAGCAACTGTTCAGAAGGAAGATATTTATAATCGCTTATATTTAAGCCTTCGAAAAAAGTTTTAAATCAATAATTGTAAATAGAATAATAAAATGATGTACAAATTAAGACTAATCGCGTTTATCATATCGGCAACGTTGGTTGCGAGCTCATGCGTTCAGAATAAAAATCCGCAGCAGGCGCAAAATGTAGCGCAGGCAAATCAAAATGTTTTTGAAGTTACAGAGGTAGTTCAGGGGAAAACCTATACCTATTTGAATGTAAAGGAAAACATGGCCGACCGTTGGGTGGCAGTGAGCCATCAGGAAGCAAAACCCGGAGATGTATTTTATTACGATGATGCACTTCAGATGACTGATTTCCACAGTAAGGAGATTGACCGTACGTTTGATGTAATTTATTTTGTTAACCAGATAAGTAAAACTCCATTAAATACGCAGCAGCCAATGGCAGCGGAAATGCCTTCGGGGCACACCGGCAAAGTAGCTGCAAAAAGCGCCGAGGTTGAACTTCAGAAAGCGAACGGGGAGATTACCATTGCCGATGTTTTTACCAAACGAAACGATTTCACCGGAAAAGAATTTGAAATTCGCGGGGTAGTGGTAAAAGTAAACGAACAGGTAATGGGTAAAAACTGGGTACACATTCAGGATGGAACGTCCGGCGACGGTAAGTTCGATTTAACCATTACAACACAGGCAGACGTGGAAGTGGGCGAAGAAGTTACGTTTAAAGGAAAACTTACGCTGGAGAAAGATTTTGGCGCCGGGTATTTCTACGACGTAATTATGGAAGACGCGAGTTTGGTAACCAAGAAAATTTCGTAAAAGTCAATAGTCGCTTAAAATACTCATTGATTTATTGTTTAGAACGCAAAATTCATATCTTTGTATCTAAATATTTAGATGTGTGATATGGAATTCAAAAAGCTCGAAATAAAGGAAGAAGGGAACTGGATACAGCGTAAACTAAGAAATTCTCATTTCCGGAAAACACTGATATATATGGCAATTGGCGCCGTTGGCGGTTTTGTTTTCTACTATGTTACTGAAGGAATGCACATGGATACGATGCCGGGCAGAGAGATAATTCAGAGTATTGGAATAGGGGCTTTCCTGGGATTCTTTATTACCAACAGTCCTTGTGCCAGAGGACGATGTTGATTTTGATACACAAATCATTTTTCAAAAAATAGAACAGCCGGATACTAATTTGTCCGGCTTTTTCATTTTATTCAGGCATTCTGACAAGCAGATAAATTGATTTTGTAATTTTATGTCAAAATTGTTACTATTAATTTATAATCTAAACTACAACCAACATGAAATTATCTGTTGTAATTGTCTTTCTGCTTGTGCTAATGGCCTGTACCCCTCAAGGCAAAGAAGTACCCAAAGATGAAGCTACATTAAAGCACGACCAAAAAATGGAATGGTGGCGCGATGCCCGTTTTGGGATGTTTATTCACTGGGGACTTTATGCTGAGCCGGCCGGGGAATGGAAGGGCGAACGAATTCACGGAATCAGCGAGTGGATAATGGCACGGGCTAAAATACCGGTTAAAGAATATGAGAAATTAGCTGAAACTTTTAATCCGGTAAAATACAATGCCGAAGAATGGGTGAAACTGGCAAAATATGCCGGTATGAAATACATCGTAATCACTTCGAAACACCACGACGGGTTTGCCATGTTTCATTCAAAAGCAAGTAAATACAACATTGTGGATGCTACACCTTTCGACCGTGACCCGTTGAAAGAACTGGCCGACGCCTGCAAAAAATACGGTATTCGTTTAGGTTTTTATTATTCGCAGGCACAGGATTGGCATGAACCAGGCGGAACTTATTGGAATATCGAAAGTGGACAGCCGCATTGGGATCCGGACCTGAAACGCGAACCTTTAATGAATTACATTAATGGCAAAGCAGTTCCGCAGGTAAAAGAGATTTTGGAAAATTATGGTGGCCTGGATATCCTGTGGTGGGATACTCCGCGGGGGATGACGGAAGAAGCTGCGCAAGCATTGGAGGATGTTGCCGATGATTACCCCGATTTAATCACCAATAACCGACTGTATCGCCCGTGGCCCGGCGATTTCTCCACTCCTGAACAACAGGTGCCGCCAACCGGGCTTGATTACGACTGGGAGGTTTGCATGACCATGAATACCAGTTGGGGATACAAATGGTACGACGACAACTGGAAATCGGGCAAAGATATGATTAAAATGTTGGTAGATATTGCCAGCAAAGGAGGTAATCTATTGCTGAATGTAGGGCCAACTGCCGAAGGTGAGTTCCCGGAACCAAGTATTGAAAGACTAAAGGAAATCGGAAACTGGATGCAGTTAAACGGCGAGTCGATTTACGGAACATCGGCCAGTCCGTTTTTTAAGTTGCCGTGGGGAAGATGTACAATGAAAGAGACCAAAAGCGGAACAAATCTTTACCTGCACGTTTTCGACTGGCCCAAAGATGGACAGTTAACTGTTCCCGGACTTGACACAAGGGTGAGCAATGTTTATTTGCTGGCCAATCCGAAGCAATCTTTTGCCTGGAAATTTGAAGACGGCAACCTGGAAATTCATGCTCCATCGGTTATTTTTGATGAGGTAAATACTGTAGTAGTGGTTAAAACCAAAGGCGAAATAAAAGTTACCGGTAATAAGCCAACCTTGAGTGAAGGGCGTATATTGCTTCCGGCAGATTTTGCCGACATTTATAATCCGGGATACGGATCTCATGCTGTTTTGGAAGGAAAAGGAACTGAGTCGGTAATCACAAACTGGGTAGATAGAAATGCCCGTTTGGAGTGGATGTTTAACACCGGCGAAGCAGGTACTTATAAATTGGAGGCTTTGGTAAAATGTGAGCAGGATAATACCCTGAATATTTCGTTGGGAGATAATAAGCTTCAGGCAAATATTCCGGCAACGGGTGAGCGCTTTGAAATAGCAGACCTTGGTACCGTTAACATTAAAGAAGCAGGAGATTTTACGGTTGGCCTTAGTCCTGAATCTTCGAAGTGGAAGGGCGTGGAACTGATGTACCTCGAATTGATAAAAGAATAGTAGTCAATTTACTCCTCAAAAGCCAAACGGCAATCGAGGCAGGCTAAAGCAAAGCTGTCATACTCGTCGTATGCCGGTCCGGGCCGGCCGTTGAGCACAATAATACGGTCGATCCGGATTTTTTGCCCGTCTTCCATCAGCAGGAATTCTTCGAAGCGGTTAACCGTAATAAGGCTGTGCATACGGCCTTTTATGTCTTTCCATTCGTTTTGCAGATCGAAATAATGCACCACTATGTAATCACTTTTTGCCTTTTCCCGGGCAATGACTTCCAGAAAATATGGATCGACGGGTAAATAGGAACTGGTCATGGTAAATCGGATTTTAAAAGTTAAAACAAGGGACGAATCATAAATAGACAGGCGAAAAAGCAGAAAAACGTATTGTCGATTTTTCCCGATGTATTTAACGCCAACTTTTACAATTTTGCCTGGCATAAAAACTCCCGCAAAATGCGGGCATGGTTTATTTCCGGGTCGTGTGCTGCGTATAGCAAAACAAGAGTGCCGGATTTTTGCTCCAGTTGCCTGGCTTTTGTTACTGCGGCTTGCTGTCCTTCAAGTTCGCGGAAATAATGTATGCGAAACTCGTCAAAGCGTTCCGAATCATGATGAAACCATTTACGTAGTTCGTGGCTTGGTGCAAGGTCAGGCATCCACTCGTCCCACAAATGGCTGTCTTTACGGATACCACGCGGCCACAGCCGGTCAACCAGAACGCTGTAATTTTCCGGTATTTTGTTGTAGCCATATACCCGCGCAATAGTAATCATCTACTCAGAAGTATTTTAGTTAAAGTTAGGAAAAATAATAAAAGACAAAAAAGAATGGATTTAAGAGAGTCTGTATGATTGTAAAAGTGCATAACCATCCAAATTTAGTAAATTAGTTTTTGCAAAAAAAAAAGATGAACACATATGCAAAGGAAAGATAAAACAATTAGTTTTCATGGACAAAGGATATACATTGGAAATGATGTCCACAAAAAGAATTGCACAATAACGGTAAAGACACAAAACAGATTTATAAA
>JBKEDN010000147.1:0-4852 GCA_047975435.1 Draconibacterium sp.
ATCTCATTATTATGCAATCACCCAGCTTATCACAATCCAAAAAACATCCAAAAATCAAATTGCATACAAATTTACATCTGGCCGCCTAAAACAAGAGGCCGCCCTTTTGGGACAGCCTCATTTACAAATACTTATTCCCGGATATATGCCTTAAATACTGACATTTAACGTGATTTACAGAAGAAATAAAAAAGTACATATACAGATACGTTGGCATTAATTGAAAGACGCAGACTGCAACCAAATAACAGATATGAGAAAAAGAGAATACATGATTAAAGTTCACTCAATATTAAGATTCATAATCGCAATGATAGTAATCTTGATTTCAAGCTTAATCCTGATTCTTGACAATTTACCGCGACCTGACAATGAGATTATTTTAATTATTCAGTTTTTAGCAGTTTTTGTGACTTCATTTTATCTTGCCCACCTGATTGGAATGGGGAAAGCTAAAGTTGTACTTACTCAAGAAGGTATTCAACATATTTGGGTACGTAGATTTTTCTTGAGTTGGGAAAAGAATTTCATTATTACGTGGAATTTAGTTGACAATTACGCGTTTCAGAAGGATAGGACATTTGATAGTTTTATTATAAACCTGACAAATAAGACACGATACAAAGTGAATAGACTAAATGTTTTGCCAATTAAAGATGACTTTAACCGACTTGTTAAGGACTTTCCAAGATTATCAAATGACTACAAAAAAGGACTTGATTCAGATATTGAATTTAAACCGATTAAAGAAGGAAAAAGCATTTATGCAAGTAAATCATTCCGATGGATTTTCTATTTCTTGTTGACTGGATTTATAATATTAGCACTGACAAAAGTGTTTAATCCTGATTCTGTTACAACTTGGAGTTCCATAGGTGTGATTGGAAGTTCGGTATTATATTATGGAATTATGATAATCGGACAAAAAAACAACTAATGCCAACATTTTGTAAATTGCAGTGCGGCGGTAGTAAGTCTAGTTGTCGCAGCAAATTTCTGGATCGTCATGTCCGCAAGCGGACGCTGACGCTCTGCGAAATCCGCACCGACAACTTACAATTTACCGTTGTGTGTAATATAACCAGACCGAGCAGCAGAGATAGAAATGGATAAAATGAATTCAAAAACAAAATCAATAATATATGTTCTGATTTGTGTCCTATTGTGGGCATTGATTCCTGTTGTTTCAAAATTAGGACAATCAAATCTTGATAATCATCAATTTCTTTTTTGGTCAAGCGTAATTTCATTATTGACTTTTTTAGTGATAATCCTGACAAAGAAAAAAGGAAAAGTGATTTTAAAACTTTCAGTTAAAAATTGGATTCATTCAATTGTTTTAGGATTGCTTGGAACTTACTTGTATTACATCTTGCTGTATTTTGGATACGCAAATGCAAAAGAGATTGAGGTTCTTATAATTCAATACTGTTGGTCGATTTTTGTGATTGTTCTATCAATCGTGATTTTAAAGGAAAGACTGAATTTAAGAAAAGTGATTTCAATAGTTCTTGGATTCTTCGGAGTATTTATGGTTTTGACTAAAGGAAAATTGACAGATATTCACCTTGACAATTTCTTCGTTGACAGTATTGTATTATTAGCAGCGTTTGTATTTGGACTTTTCTCGGTACTGAGTAAAAAGGTTAGAATTGATTCATTATCCCTTGTGACAATTTACTTTTTAACAGCGACTGTAATCTCATTTATTTCAATGATTTCTCTTTCGGAATTTAAATTGCCGACAGAAGATACTATTTTGCCGATTTTAATAAACGGAATATTTGTAAACGGAATCTCATATATTTTCTGGATTGGGGCTTTAAAAATTGGGAAAGCCTCTTTTATTGCACCGTTCGTCTTTTTGACTCCAGTGATTTCGACAATATTGTTGATTTTGTTTTTCAAGGAACCATTTCAATTAGTATATGTGATTGGTATGATTTCAGTAATTTTAGGAGGATTGATAAATAAAGAATAATAAATACTGCGCACAACATTTTGTATAAGTAATGGTGGCAGGGAAAGTGCTAAATATCAAGGTTTGTAGCCCGCTCAAACTGCTTAGCGGTTTGACAGGAAAGAAGCCCGCAATCCCTTACTAACCATACCGCGACCGTTAGCTTTCATTGTAAAACCCGTCCTAAAATAAAATTCTGCAAAAAAGGATGTTTGACTATCTTTGAAAATCAAATTGAATCTTTGAAAAATGGTAAAAGAAACAGCAATAAAATTATTTCAAGACCAAAGAGTTAGAGTTCATTGGGACAATGACAAAGAAAAATGGTTTTTCTCAATAATTGATGTAATTGGAGTTTTAACTGAAAGTGAAAATCCAAGAAAATATTGGAGTGTTCTGAAAACCAGACTAAAAAAGGAAGGAAGTGAAGTGGCTACAAATTGTAGCCGTTTGAAAATGCAAGCCAGTGATGGAAAAATGAGAAATACAGATGTTGCTGATACAGAGCAATTATTAAGATTAATACAATCAATTCCATCACCTAAAGTTGAACCTTTTAAATTATGGTTAGCAAAAGTCGGATATGAAAGGATTGAAGAAACAGAAGACCCAGAAAAAGCCTTTGATAGAGCTATGGAAACTTATCTAAAAAAGGGGTATTCCGTAAATTGGATTAATCAAAGACTGAAAAGTATAGAAGTTCGTAAAGAACTAACAGACGAATGGGATCTAAGAGGAGTAAAAAAGGGCTTAGAATATGCAATCTTAACTGACGAAATAACAAAAGCATGGTCAGGCATGACAACTCGCGAGTACAAAGATTTTAAAGATTTGAAGAAAGAAAATTTGCGAGACAATATGACTAATTTAGAATTAGTCCTGAACATGTTAGCTGAAGCTTCAACGACAGAAATATCAAAAGAGAAAAAACCTAAAACTCTTGGAGAAAATAAACAGATTGCAAGAAAAGGAGGAAAAGTAGCTGATGCCGCTCGAAAACAATTGGAAAAAGACACAAGTAAAAGAGTGGTTTCTCCATTGAATGCAAAAGAACTTGAACAAAAAAACGACAGAAAAAAGATAGGTGAATAAACAACGAAAAGCTAACATGCGGTCTAGTTAATAAGGGTTTCAGTGGTTTTCGGGATGCAGTAATCCGCTCCAAAATTTGCTGTAACTTGATAGGAAAACAGCCCGCAATCCCTTACTAACCATACCGCGACCGTTAGCAAAAATTTAGAACACAAAACATATTGATATCATGAAAAACCAATTTATTATCTTTTTATTCGGAGCCATATTTATGCTCTCAGGTTGTAAGGGAAATAAAAAATCTGATGTAAAAACGCAAAGCGAAATAACACCCACAGAGGCTAAGGCAATTGCGAAAGAAGCTTATGTTTTTTGTTTTCCGATGAATTACTACTATCGTACTATTTATGCTCAGGTTATTGACACTGGCAATAAACAAACTCTTGGTGGTTTTGGTAAGTGGAGACATGATGTATTAGCTGATCCTAAATCGAAAGAAACCACCATGTCAAATCGAGATACGCACTATAGCTGGGCATGGGTCGATTTGAGAAGTGAACCATGGGTTTTGATACAACCACCAGCAGATGGAAATCGCTTTTATAGTAGTGTATGGGCAGATCTTTTTGCTCATATTATCGCCTATCCTGGTTCCACTAAGGACGGACAGGAAGGAGGTACTTATTTATTGGCTCCAAAAACATGGAAAGGCGAGAAACCAGATGGAGTTAAACGTATCATTTATGGTGAAACTACCATTCTGGGCACACTTACTCGTACAGCAGTGTTTGGTGAGGAGGATGTTGCTAATGCAATGAAGATTCAAAAAGGTTATAAGCTAATGCCTTTGAGTGAATATCTAAACGAGCCAGCGAAACCTGAAGCTCCTGAGCTAAATTGGCCTGTTTGGAACGAAGAAAACATGACCAATGCGGAGTTTTTTGAACTTTCTAACTTTTTGTTTCAGTTTGTAATACCAAACGAAATGGACAAACCGATGTATGAAAAAATGGCTAAGCTTGGAATTGGTCCAAATGGTAATTACGACACCGCCAATTTTTCACCAGAGGTTCTTGCTGCTATAAACGAAGGAGTAGCGGATGGTTACAAGGAAATTTCGGATGGCGCCAGAGTCGTTAAGGATGGTACCAGAATTTATGGGAATCGAGAATTCATGGGAACACGCTACCTTGATCTTGCAGTAGGCGTTGAAGGTGGCGGATTGATACCAAACACTTCAGATCAGGCCTTCTATGGCAACTGGGGAAAGGATGCCAACGGTGAACTATTAGACGGCTCAAAAGCCAATTACACCTATACATTTCCAAAAGGTCAACTTCCACCAGTACGGTTCTTTTGGAGCTTAACGGTATATGATGGCATAACACGCCTTCTGGCTGAAAATGACATTAACCGATTTTCAATAGGCGACAGAACAAAAGGGTTAAAATATGAACCTGATGGTTCATTAATCATCTACGTGCAACATAAATCGCCAGGTAAAGATAAAGAGAGCAATTGGTTGCCTGCGCCTAATGGCCCTATGCAAATTGCTGCGAGAATGTACGGACCTGAAAAAACAATTCAGGATGGTGAGTGGGTATTTCCTGATCCGGTTAAAGTGCCGTAAAGAAAACATAGATTCAACCTATCAATAACAGATGAATTATAGGTTTCATTTTAGTACTCATAATTGAACAAACTATTCCACATGTGAAAGTTGTTAAAACCAAGTAGATAAATTAAAGGTAACCTCTAAAAATTAGTTTTATGAAGCATGTCTATTCTTCTGTTAATGAAGTTGCCATCCATTTTCAATCATCATTTTCCTTTTCGTTCAATTTTCAGCCATAATTTCAT
>JBKEDN010000148.1:0-5961 GCA_047975435.1 Draconibacterium sp.
CAAGGTTTTCCCCTAATTTACTAATAACCTTGCAATTAAGAATGCATAAAAGTCATTAGTTATTCACATTTACTGTTGATAACTAATGACTTATGGTGTTATTAAGGATTGACTAATTAATCAGAAGCGGTGAAAATTATTAAGCCAAACATTTGTACTGGATTGAATAACCAGATAAACAAGTTGCGATAACCCGGCTGTGGAACAGAAAAAGATCAAAATCATAAAAAATCAATAATCGACTTGATATGACAAACTCCAGCGATCGTGCGAAACTGAAAAAGTCAGGAGCTGACAGTCCAGATATAAGTGAAATGGAGTACCGACATTACGATGCCCAACGGAAAATAACCTACTATTTTAAGAGTAAGGAAAAATATTTAAACTTTCTGAAGGTGAATAAAATCGAAGCTTCTACCGATACGGTTTTCGGAAGCCAGCAAAGCGATACTCAGAATTATAATTAATGGCTTATTGCATTACAACCATAACAATATTTTCCATCCGCTGAAAATAGGTAAAGGGGAATTCCCCGATTGCCGCCAGGCAGGCACCTTGCTTTAAAAAAAATAATTAAGTATGATAAAAACAACTCTTCTTGTTCTACTATTGTTTATTAGTTGTCTGGTTTTCTCCCAGCATAAACAATACACTATTAGTGGCTATATATCGGATGAGGCCAGTGGCGAAAAACTGATAAATGCTAACGTATATGAATCTGTGAAACTGGTTGGTACCATAAGCAATGTTTATGGTTTTTATAGTCTCACCCTGCCTGAGGGAGAGTATAACATTGTCTATTCATTTGTTGGATTCAGAAACACTGTTAAACAAATAACTCTTTCGGCCGATATGGAGATAAATGTTAATCTCGAATACGCTGAAGCAATAGAGGAAGTTACTGTTGTGGCCGGGGCTGTAAGCCGCAAATTAACCGATTCTCAGATTAGTAAGGAGGTACTTAGTATTGAATCAATAGAACGGCTTCCGGCTTTTTTAGGCGAAGCTGATGTGATGAAAACTCTGCAGCTGATGCCCGGCGTGCAGTCGGGTAGTGAGGCATCAAGCGGTCTGTATGTGCGTGGTGGAGGCCCGGATCAAAATCTTATTTTGCTTGATGGTGTACCGGTTTATAACGCCAACCACCTTTTTGGATTTTTCTCGGTTTTTAATACCGATGCGATTAAAAATGTATCGCTATACAAAGGAGGTTTCCCGGCGCGCTTTGGTGGGCGTTTGTCATCGGTGGTTGATATTCGAATGAAAGAAGGAAACGAAAAGGAACTTCATGGTGGTGTGCAAGTAGGCCTTATATCATCTAAATTTCATTTGGAAGGGCCCTTTAAGAAAGATAAAACTGCATTTCACATTTCGGCACGCCGAACTTATGTTGATTTGATAACTCGCCCGTTAATGCCGGACGATGAGAAAGTAAGTTACTTTTTCTATGATATGAATGCTAAAATTAATCATAAGTTCTCGGATAGAAGTCGTCTATACTTAAGTGCCTATGCCGGACGAGATAAAGCTTCTGATGAGTATGAATCGAGCTTTGGTAGCAATTATTACGATAAGTATGACAGTAAACTCTATTGGGGTAATCTGACTACCGCTCTTCGATGGAATTACATATTTAGTAATAAACTTTTTGCCAACACAACACTTACTTATAGTGATTACCGATTTAATGTTGATGATTGGTCAGAGTATCATTCAAATAACGGAAGTGGATCATACGTTGAGTCGGTTTACTATAAATATAAATCGGGAATAGAAGACTGGAGCGCCAAAATTGCTTTCGATTGGTATCCTTCGCCCCGGCATGAAATTAAGTTTGGAACCAATTACATATATCACTCCTTTAACCCTGGAGTTGAAACAATTAGGGAAAAAGATACGGGTACCCCGGAAGTTAATAAAACCTTTGGCGACGGAAATACTTATAGCCACGAACTTAGTGCATATATCGAAGATAATGTTGAACTGGGGGCACGACTAAAGGCCAACATCGGCCTGCATGTTTCTGCTTTTAATGTTGAAGGGGAGTGGTATAAATCGCTGGAGCCACGTGCCAGTGTAAGATACTTACTGTCAGATAAGCTTACTGTTAAAGTTGCCTACTCTAAAATGCAACAATACCTTCATTTGTTAAGCAACTCAACCATTGGCTTACCCACTGATTTGTGGCTACCTACAACTAAACGGGTTAAACCCGAAGAATCGCATCAATATGCTGTTGGTTGGGTATATAGTAAGTTATGGAGACTAGAGCTTTCTGTTGAAGGCTTTTATAAGGAAATGAAAAATATTATTGAATACAAAGAAGGTGCTTCCTTTTTTGGCTCGTCGCTGGGTTGGGAAGATATGATCGAATCTGGGCAGGGACATGTTTATGGTATAGAGTTGATGGCCAAAAAAGATGTTGGTAAAACCAGTGGGTGGATTGCCTATACCTGGTCGAAGAACGAGCGCCGGTTTGATGACCTGAACTTTGGCGAATGGTTTCCTACTCGTTACGATCGTAGGCACGATGCCAGTATTGTTCTTACCCATAAGCTAAGTGATAAAGTTGATTTTGGTGCCACATGGGTTTATGGAACTGGTAACGCTATTACTCTTGCAACGCACGAGATAGAACAACTGTACGATCCTGCAAATTATTGGGGAAATTCAGTACCCTATTTCGAACATCGGAACAATTACCGCATGCCTGCTTATCATCGGCTTGATCTTGGTGTTAATTTCCACAAACAAAAGAAAAAAGGTGTGCGCACCTGGAATGTTAGTGTTTATAATGCTTATGGCCGTAAGAACCCATTTTATCTGTATGTTGATAACAACAATAACGGACAGAAAGTATTGAAACAAGTTTCGTTGTTTCCTGTGGTTCCTTCGGTTAGTTACACCTATAAATTTTAGAATTATGATGAAACGACATGATATTATAGTATGGGTTCTGCTAGTTATTTGTACAGCATGCGAAACCGAAATTGATTATAAAGGAGAAGAACTTGATAATTTTATGGTTTTAAATGCTAACCTGCGAACAGACTCCGTGATTTCGTGTAAGATTTCGCGCAGTAATACCATTTTTGAAAACAACTATATTCAGTCTTTAAACGATGTAGAAATGAGCCTGTATTGTAATGGTGAACGAATTGGTTTGGGAAATTCTCCGGTAACCGGCAACTATTTTTGGACAGAAAAGGTGACGGAGGGGAATGAATACAGTATTAAAGTTGAACACCCAAAATATGAAAGCATTAATGCTTTTACCGTTATTCCTGAAAAAGCCAATGCCTGGGTGTCGGATATAAATCAAAAAGAAAATGGTAGAGAGGAAGTTACAGTTACCATTGATGATAAACCCGGGAAAAATTTTTACAGGCTCTTACTTCTTAGGGGGAATAAGAAAGATTATGATGATACGTTCGGCTATGGGGCAGGCTATTCTGATGTATATCGTTTTTCTTCAAACGACCCGGTATTAAACTACAACAAAGTTGTAAACGAAGAAAGCAGTTTCTCAGATTATCCCGAAAATATACATGGCATATTTAACGACGAATTGTTTGACGGAAAGAGGTACAACCTGAAGTTTACTCCTTGGGGGGCGGATGATCTGGTTATAGATATTCAGCAAATTAGTGAAGATCTGTATCTCTATTACCGCAGTATTAGATATAGCGATTGGTATGGAGAAGATCCGATGGTGGAGCCTGTAAGAATACACAGCAACGTAAATGGTGGCGCCGGAATATTGGGCAGTACAAATTCAAATTTGATATATAAAGAGGAATAGGTTCAAAAAAATCAATAATGGCTTTCTTGTATAAAAGTCATTCTATTAATCAATTAAAATATAAATACATGAAAAAATTATTATTTACACTAAGTTTGATGGTCGCAGGTTTGATAACATTTGCCCAGGCTCCGCTTCAGAAGGGTGAAATGCAGCTTAACGCAGGTTTTGGTTTTTCAAATTACGGTCTCCCGGTTTACGGAGGGGCAGAATATGGCGTTGGTAACAATATCACAGTTGGAGGCGAATTAGCTTATCGAAATCATAGTGAGAAATATATGACCGTGAAATGGAAAGAAAACTACACCACCATTGCCGGTTTTGGTAATTACCATTTTAATGAATTGCTGCAAATCCCTTCTAACTTCGATGTGTATGCAGGAGCAACTCTTGGCTATACAATTTTTAACTCAAAAATTGATGATGGCTCGTCAAGTGTTTCTTACTCAGGTTCTGGCAGCTCAGGCTTGTACCTGAACGGGCAAATTGGTGGACGATACTTTTTTACCGACAAAATTGGCGTTAACCTTGAATTTGGTGGTGGAAACTATTTCTCTGGAGGGAAAATTGGAATAACATTTATCCTATAGAAGTAGTTTTTCAAAGATCAATACAAGACTGGTAGGGCAAATTGTCTTGCCAGTCTTTCTATTAACGCTGAGAACCCTGACTATAATGCTATTCGAAAAAAAATAATAGTATGAAAGGAGCATGGTCTGGCAAACTCAATAGGACATGAATATTTTGCCCATGTGAGTTCCACGGGTATATAAGCTCAAAATTGGCCTTAATGGCCTATTTCTTAGGAACACAAAAATATTAACTAAAATATATTCAAGTGAAAAAATTGTTTGGAATCATTTTATTACTATTCGGGATATTTATTGCAGCAAATGCCCAAAAAATTAGTGTAGGCTATGGCTTGGGTTCTGGCTCTATGTTTCTTTTTGAAAAGAACGACAATGCAGTAGATATTTCATATGCTGCACCTTTTGCATCTTTTGTAAATTTTAAATATATGCCCGAATCTGTTCCAATAAATGTAAAAATAGAATGGCAGTATTTAAACACGGGCATTACCGGTACAAACTGGATGTCTCATAACGCTGTGGATGGAGAAGTTTCTTCACTTACAACTTTGTTAATCTTTGAGTATCTCAAAAACGAAAAAAAGCTGAATTTCGGTGGTCATATTGGTATTGGGTATTCTCATGAAAATTACATTGAAAATCTTGAGTTAAGAACAGCTAAAACTGACAAGAGGAATTTTATGAGCATTAGTATTGCCGGAATAGCCTCTTTAAAAATGTCAGACAGGTTTTCATTACAATTTATTCCATCACTATTATGGAGCGACCCTGTAAATTCATTCAGGGACTCTTCTCAATGGAATATTGCAGGAGAAGATTTAAGTTTCTTGGCACAAGTTGGTTTTTCATATACTTTAAATTGAATGTAATAAAATAACCCAAAAGAAATAATCATGAACAAAACAGTTATACTTATTATTCTGGCAGTTTTTTGTTTAAAAACGAGTTTTGGACAAGAAGACTGTACCGAATTGAAAAATCAATTATCTCAGAAAGAACAAATCATTACAAAACAATTAAGCGACATAAAAGAAAAGAATGCAACGATTGACAATCAAAAAATAGAGATCTTAAGATTAAAAAAGGATATACAATATTACAAAGAGACATTGGACTTACTTGATTCAAAAATATCAACCGAAAATAAAAATGTATCTTTTAAAATCAACGCAATAACCGGTAATACAAATACAGGAGAGGTTCTGATCGAAGGAATCTTGATAAACAATGGACCTTTAAGGTCAATTCAGAAACAGAAGTCTGAGAACTTTGACCCCAAAGGAAACAAAGAAACCACTTATAATATGACAATTGGCGGAGATGATACAAGAATAGAAAAACTATATAAAGATGTACCAATCAAGTTTGCAGTAAGTTTTAAGCAGCTGATTGAGGAAACACCATTGATAAAAATTCTGACGATGACGTTTTATTCAAGCATTGCAAATACATATAAGGTAACCTCTAAAAATTAGTTTTATGAAGCATGTCTATTCTTCTGTTAATGAAGTTGCCATCCATTTTCAATCATCATTTTCCTTTTCGTTCAATTTTCAGCCATAATTTCAT
>JBKEDN010000151.1:0-9927 GCA_047975435.1 Draconibacterium sp.
ATGAAATTATGGCTGAAAATTGAACGAAAAGGAAAATGATGATTGAAAATGGATGGCAACTTCATTAACAGAAGAATAGACATGCTTCATAAAACTAATTTTTAGAGGTTACCTATACAGTTCCTCCACTGTCGTTGATACGGATTATCTTGCATTCGAAATAATTACTTTTGGAAGAAGCTTCTATGAGTTACTTAAAAATAAACAATTATAAACAGATGAAATTCATTATTAACTGCTCAGTACTTATGCTTATTGCAGTGCAACTTATCGCTCAGCAAAAACAAGAAATTTTTTATGCAGATCCAACCATTTATGTCGATGGCAACACCTATTATCTTACTGGTACCGGTGGACAGCAGGACGGCCCTCCGGGATTTTCGGTATTGGAGTCGAAAGACATGAAAACATGGACCCTTCCTGTAGGAACTACTACCCCGGTTCGTATGCTTCTAACCAAGGGCGACCATGTTTTTGGTGAGCGTGGCTTTTGGGCTCCTCAATTATTCCAAAACAACAATACCTGGTATTTTACCTACACCGCCAACGAACAAACTGTGCTGGCAAGCTCAAATTCGCTGTTGGGGCCATATAGGCAAAATAAGGTTGGCCCTATTGATGGTTCTGAAAAAAATATTGATTCATTTATATTTAAAGATGACGATGGTAAATGTTATCTCTATCACGTCCGCTTCAATCATGGAAATTACTTGTGGGTGGCAGAGTTTGACCTTGAAAACGGAAAAATTAAGCCTGAAACTTTAACCCAGTGCTTTAAGCAGACAGAACCTTGGGAAGCCACGCCAAATTTTGAATCAGCACCGATTATGGAGGGACCGACTGTAATAAAAATGAAAGATAAATACTATCTTTTTTATTCGGCAAACCACTTTAAAAACATCGACTACGCCGTAGGATATGCAGTTGCTGATTCTCCGTTTGGCCCCTGGGTAAAGCAAAAAAACAGTCCGATCATCCATCGCTCTATTGTTGGTGAAAATGGTTCCGGCCATGGCGATATTTTTAAGGGTATCGACGGGCAACTCTATTATGTTTATCACGTTCATTTCAGCAAAAAACAGGTTAGCCCGCGAAGGACACGAATAGTTCCTTTGTTAAAGAAATGGAACGAGGATAAAGGGCTCTACGAGTTCAGTGTAAAGGAAGATGAAGTAATTGTTCCGGTGCTGGCTGAAGATTGATTGAGCGGCAACTTGTTGAATTTTAGTTGTTTTGGTGCAATTGAATTATAATTTTTTGGGAATCGATTAAATTAACCTTTTGGTTCCGGGGTATTATTACTGATTTTAAATGTAAAGCTCTTTATATCCAATTATTTTTTTATTTTCATGATCTCTAACTAAACTATTGCATCATAGCTAATGAGTTTTATTGACTCCAATAAGTCGATCAACCTTACCTCATTTAAAAACGGAGATGAGCAGGAATTCGAGCTCATTTTTGCTGATAATTACGAACGAATTGTAGGTTTCTGTATTCAGTTTATTCCCGATCGCGAAGAAGCAAAAAACATTGCACAGCAGGCTTTTATAAAATTATGGTTGAATAGGGAAGATGTTAACACCTGTAACGGGATTTGTGCTTTCCTGTTTACAGCTGCAAGATCTGAATGTCTTAATTTTTTACGTCATCAGAAATATAAACAACAATATCAGGATCAACAGATAAAGGAAAAAGAAAGACAACTGAATCAGGAAATTCTGGAATCATTTCAATTCGAAAGGCTTGAGTTTATTGAATTGGAAGAAATGATCAATACCGCTTTGCAAAAACTACCGGAAAGATGCAGACAGGTATTTGAGAAAAGTCGTTTTGAAGGCAAAAAGAACCGGGAGATCGCTGAAGAACTTGATATTGCCCTAAAATCTGTGGAATCAAATATAACACGAGCAATAAAAATTTTACGAAGTGAACTAAAGGAAGTATTGCCTTTGTTTATTTGGATGTTGTAACAAGTTATCAATTCATTTCTTCAAAACATGAATGCTGATTTTATAAGTAATTGATGTTTTTATTTGATTAAAAAAAATCAGAAACGATACAGGGTATTAATCCACTTAAGTGTACTTAAAGCATCAACGCAGTATAATGGATAACGACATCATTATAAAATATCTTCAGGGAACGGCTGATAAAGCTGAAACCGAGATTTTCTTTAGATGGCTTGACGAAAGCGAAGCCAACCGAACACAGTTCAAAGAATTAAAAAAGATTTGGGCATTAACAGCCAAAGAGGAAAACAACGCGGAAATAAGCTGGCGTGATTTACAGGCAAAACTAAATAAACCGGTTAAAAAGCGAATCTTATATGTGTTCGTAAAAAAAGCAGCTGTTTTTATTTTGTTAGTTTGTTTTGGTGCTGCTGTACAATACCTTTTCTTTGGTTCGAAGCATGATTCGGTTTATACAAAGTCTTATTCGATTACGGCTCCGGCCGGACAAAAGACCAATATTGAGTTACCTGACGGTACCTTGGTAATGCTAAACTCCGGAACAAAAATTCAGTACTCAGGGGATTTTACAAAAGGGAACCGACAGGTTTACCTGGAAGGTGAAGCATTTTTTGATGTACAAAAAGATGTTGAGCATCCTTTTATTGTTAACTCTGAACTTCTTGGTGTAAAAGTTTTTGGAACCTCTTTTAATATTCGGGCGTATCCTGAAGACAGAGAATTTGTAGCAACACTTATTGAAGGAAGCATTGGTATTTTAAATACACACGGAGAAGAAGTGGCACAACTGGTTCCCGGAGAGAAAGCTTATTTCTCTGAAAGTGAAACAACGATAAATATCCGACAAGTGGATACTGAGATGTACACCTCGTGGAAAGAGGGACTTGTTACGTTCAGAAACGAAAAGCTAAAAGATATTGCAAAACAAATAGAACGTTGGTACAATGTTGAGATTGTTATACAGAAAGAAGGCCTGGGTGATGAACGATATTTTGGAACCATTCTTAAGAATAAGCCAATTGATCAGATTCTTGAGGTGCTTAAACTTACAACTTCTCTTCAGTACGAAATTGTTACGCGAGCAGATAAACCAACATTAATTTACTGGAAATAAAATATATACTAACTAATAAATTAATCAATACTTATGAATTTAACAGATACTTCCTAAAAGAAAAACAGGCCAAAATACTGCAAATATTTTTAGCCTGCCCAGCTTTACCGGTACGCCAATACCTGTAATGCTTTGATAAATAAAACTTAGTATTTACCAATAACATGTCAAATTTATGAAAAAAACAAACAAGTGCTCATTCTTGCATGGGTCACTAAAAAAAGTTTTAATGATTATGAAACTAACTGTCGGACTAGTCTTGTTTCTAACCCTGAATGTGTTTGCTGAATCTTATGCACAGTCCACGAAAATCTCGATGGAAATCGAAGATGCAACCGTAAAAGAGGTCATCGAACAAATTGAAGATCAAACAGAGTTCTATTTCATGTTAAAATACGATGATTATCTTCTGAATAAACACGTACATGTATCGTTTCATGATGCCGGTATTCAAGATGTTATGGCTCAAATATTTGAAGACGATAAATACAGTTATCAAATAATTGACCGCTACATTGCCGTTCTCCCCAAGGAAGAAGGTGTTATTGACTTGCAGCAAAACTCCATCACTGGAGTGGTAACCGACGAAAGCGGAATTCCTTTACCTGGTGTAACAGTTGTAATAAAAGGTACAACAACCGGAACGGTAACGGATGTAAATGGCTTTTATGAGTTGCCGGCAAATACAGGTGACATACTTATCTTTTCATTTGTTGGAATGAGAACTCAGGAAGTTAAATTAGAAGGACAGTCTAAACTCGATATCTTGCTTCAGGTAGATGCAATTGGTATTGATGAGGTTGTAGCCATTGGCTATGGAACGGTGAAAAAGAGCGATTTAACCGGTTCTGTTGCTTCGTTGCGAAAAGACGATTTAAACAAAGGCGTTACGCCCACAGTTGCAGGCCTGTTGCAGGGGAAAGCAGCAGGGGTACAGATTACTCAAGCCAGTAATGAGCCCGGAGGCGGAACCACGGTGCAAATCCGGGGGGCCGGTTCGGTAAATGCAGGAGCCGGACCTTTATATGTTATTGACGGACTACCCATTGAGAATAGTCAGGTTATTTCAGGAAACGGTACAACAATACCCGGGGTGAGGGTACCACGAAGTCCAATGGCTAACATCAATCCTGCCGACATTGAATCAATTGAGATTTTAAAAGATGCTTCGGCTACAGCTATTTATGGTGCCCGTGGTGCCAACGGTGTTATACTTGTTACCACAAAGAAAGGATCATCCGGAGCTTTAAGAATAACCTACAATGGATATACAGGAGTTCAAACGCCTAAAGATATGATCAAAGTTCTGGAGGCGGATGATTATATGAGAATATTAAATGATATACTAGACACTCCCGGGTCAAATGTTCCTGAGGCAGAGCGCGTTACCGAAATTCAGGACGGAGGTACCAATTGGCAGGATGAACTATTGCGAAATGCTGTAATCCAAAGCCACAGTTTATCTTTTACGGGAGGAGGTAACAATACCAAATATTTTGCATCCTTAAATTATTTTAATCAAGAGGGAGTTTTAATTACTTCAGGTTATGAGCGTTATGATTCCAGGTTTAACCTTGAACACAAAACCGACAAAATGAAGTTTGGCATAAACTTCTCAACCTCTTATACCCACGACAACACTGTGCCGATCGGTTTTAGCACAAACGAAGAAGGAAGCTCGTTGTATGCCGCAAGGGGATATGACCCAACGCTTAGTATATTTGACGAAGACGGAAACTACCAAGTTGTTTCCTGGATGAATCTTGATAACCCACTTGCCCTGGTTTATGGAAAAACCAGTAATACCGATAATTACAGAACGCTCGGGACCATATTTGGAGAATACAACATACTGAAAGGCTGGACTGCAAAATTAAATATTGGTTTTGATACCAGAAACAGCCGTAGGGATACTTATGTTTCGCGTTTGACAAAGGATGGAAGGGCAAATTCAGGAATCGGAACTGTTTTGACCGGAACCAGAAATAATTACCTGGGAGAATTTACAACCACTTATAATCGGGACCTGAAAAATAACAGCAGTTTTACTGTAATGGGGGGTATTACTTATCAAAAATTTATAAATAGTAATTTCTCCGGAACGGGAAAAGGCTTTCCGGTAGATGAATCAGAAACCAACAATATGTCGTTGGCAAATGCGGCATTATATACCATGGATAGCTCGAAAAATAATAATAAGTTGCTATCCTATATCGGACGTGCAAATTATAATTTGTTCAACGAGTTCCTCTTTACAGCAACTTTAAGGGTTGACGGATCGTCTCGTTTTGGTAAAAACAGCAAGTACGGTTATTTTCCTTCAGGGGCTTTTGCCTGGAAAATGCATGAACGTGCGTTTATTCAGGACCTGAATTTGTTCAGCATGTTGAAATTCAGAGCAAGTGTGGGACGTACAGGTAACCAGGATATTGGCAACTTCTTGTCGATCACTACATTTAACCAGGGTGGAAATGTTATTCTTGGAGGTGAACAATATGTTACTTTGGCTCCAACAAGAATCGCAAACCCTGATTTAAAATGGGAAACTACAGAACAAATCAACGTTGGTTTTGATATGGGATTTCTGGAAAGCCGAATTTTGGTATCCATGGATTATTTCCAAAAGAATACATTTGATATGTTATTTGACCTGCCGATACCGGCATCTACAGGCTATACATCCATCATGTCAAACATTGGAAATATAAAAAACAGCGGGTTTGAATTCACCATTGACTCACGAAACCTGACCGGAAAATTGAAATGGAACACTAACTTCAATTTCAGTACCTTAAAAAACAGGGTGACCGACATAGGAGATATTTCTGAAATCATTCATACAGGTGCAGGTCAGTCAACTTCACAGATTGCCATCATCCGAAAAGGAGAATCGCTTAACTCATTCTATGGATATAAAACAGACGGGATCTGGCAAAACCAGGATGAAATCACTGCTTCGGGTACATTAGACCCTGTAAAACCAGGTGATGTCAAATTTGTAGATATGAATGATGACCATGTGGTTAATACCAGCGATCGTGTTATTCTGGGGAAATCAATTCCATCATTTACAATGGGGTTAACCAATCAACTTGAATATAAAAATTTCCAACTAAATGTTTTTATTGATGCTGCAACCGGAGTGGAGATGTTAAACAACTCAAAGGTTGAAACTTACTACCCGGTGAGTCACAGAAGGAATAGAATGGCAGAACCGTATTTAAATCGCTGGACCGAAACAAATCATTCGAATAAGTGGCCGTCATTTGTTAATCCTGCCGGACAGGGAAACAAAGCAGTTAGCGATTTAACAGTTGAAGATGCTTCTTATATCAGACTATCTTCCGCTCAATTAACTTATCAAATCCCGTTGAAGGGGAAAAAGATTTTTAATCATATAAATGTATATGTTAGCGGACAAAATTTATACACAATAACAAATTACAGTGGGCAAGATCCTACCACTAACTCAAATGGCAACAGTAGTTTGAAAATTGATTTCAACTCTTATCCTGTTTACCGCACTTATACTTTTGGTGTAGAATTAGGTTTTTAACATTAAATCGCAATTACTATGAAATTTAAATATTATTATTCAACTATTTTGCTGGTAATATCACTATTGTTTACCGGCTGTGAAGATCAATTAAACGAGGATGTATTTTCGCAACTTGATCCGGGTACCTTATTTAATTCTGCAAACGGAATAGAGCGCGTTCTTTTTGGAGCATACCGCGACGCCCAAATTACGGATAATTTTGGTGGTAATATTTGGTTCCAGGAAGAATGGACTTGCGACCATTTTTGGGAAACCGGTGGTGCTGTCAATCTTCAGGCGACTGTTATGTTGGCGTTCACCTGGGATGCCTCTTATCCAACTCATTGGACCGGCTTATGGAACAATTGTTACTATTCAGTCCGAAATTGTAATCTTGTTCTGGAAAACATCGATCAATCTCCGGTTGATGATGCCACAAAAGCAAGATTAGCCGCTGAAGCCCGATTTGTAAGGGCATCAGCCTATTACATTTTATATACCATGTGGGGGCCGGTACCGCTACGGCTGAGTACTACCGGAGATTTGGCAATGGCTCGTGCTACTGATGCAGAAATGCAGGAATTTTTTGAAAAAGAATTTACAGATGTATCTACTATCCTTCCTGGGAGAGATACGCCAGGTTACCAGTATGGTCGTGCTACCAGAGGAGCTGCACTGGGCTACCTTACAAAGTTTTTCCTCAATACAAAACAGTGGAAAAAATGTGCTGATGCAGCTAAAGAACTGATGGATCTGGATGAGTACGAATTATGGCCCGATTATTCAACGTTGTTCACGGTTGATACCGAAACAAAGCAAAAGGAATTAGTTTGGGTTTATCCGTGCAGTACACTTCGCCCCGGAAACGAGTTTATGAATGGAGCTTATCCTCCCCAGTTTGCAAGTACCATTGACGGCTCTATTGTATTTCGGGCAAACCAGAGAAACTGGGCAAGACAGGATCGTGTGCTGGATTCATTCTATAACTCGTTTGATCCGAATGACGAACGCAGGAAATTGATAATAACTGAGTATATTAATACAGCAGGAAAAACAGTTTCGCTGTTGAATAATAACAATACACGTTCATTCAAATATTCTCCTGACCCGAATGCTGTTGGAAATAGCAATGGAAACGACCTGGCTGTAATTCGCTATGCTGATATTTTACTGTCGCGCGCCGAAGCATTAAACGAGTTGAATGGGCCAACCCAGGAATCGCTGGATTTGATTCAGGAAGTTCGAGACAGGGCAGGCTTAACAACCCCTCTGGTTTTGAAAGATTATACAAAAGAATCTTTACGCGACCGGATTCTTGATGAAAGAGGTTGGGAATTATATGCTGAAAAAGTTCGAAGACAAGACTTGTTACGTCATGGTAAATTTATCAGTTCGGCAAAGGCAAGAGGAATTACCATTGCAGATGACCATCATAAGCTTTTCCCGATTCCACAAACCGAAATAAATGCGAATCCGTTGTGTAAACAAAATCCTGGTTATTAATTGAATAGTTTAGTTAGTGTAAAGCATATCCTTTTCATTAGGGATATGCTTTTACATTTTTCAGAAGAATATTTCTGCTAATTTAACATTAAATAATATGGCTAATCTTATTATCCTTCAAGTATTGTTGATGCTGTCGGGGAGCTCTCCGAAACCTAACCCGGTAAACAAAGTGGATCGGGAGGGGATCAAAAATCCAAATGTGATTATCATTCTGGCCGATGACCAAGGATGGGGTGCCACTTCTGTTCAAATGGATGAAGATAATCCGCTTTCGGCAAGCGACTTTGTGCGGACACCTAATCTTGAGAGGCTCGCAAACAGCGGGGTAATATTTTCTAATGGATATGCTGCTCATCCGAACTGTTCTCCGACACGAGCCAGTATTCAAACCGGGAAAACCCCGGCACAGCTGAGAATGACAGATATTATTGACAGGCACAATGGCCCATTCTTTCAGGGAAATAAACTTATACCTCCATACCATGTGTATGGATTACCCAAAGAAGAGCTTACCTATGCCGAAATAATCAAATCAAATTTGCCGGAATATCGGACAGCACACTTTGGGAAATGGCATCTTGCATCTGGCGGGCCACAAGAACATGGTTTTGATGCAAGTGATGGTGAAACGACAAACCGCGAAGGAAATCGCAATATAGAAGGAAATCCCAAAGATATTTTTGGAATTACAAAGCGGGGAATAAAATGGATGAATGAGCAGGTAAAAAGCGGTCACCCGTTTGTAATGCAACTTTCCCATTATGCCACACACCTTGGGATGGAGGCGAAAGATGAAACGATTGAAAAAGTAGAAAGTTATCCGCCGGGACCGCGTCATGATTTGGTAAAATATGCGGCAATGGCAGAAGATCTTGATCTGGGAATAGGCTTGCTTTTAGAGGAATTGAAAAAGCTGGGAATAGAAGACAAAACCTATGTTATTTACCTAGCCGATAATGGAACTTATCCTACCAATAATCCCGCAAATATAAATGGTCCGCTTCATGGATGGAAAGCTACATTGTGGCAGGGAAGTATCAGGGTCCCGTTTATAGTTTCCGGGCCAGGCATTGAACACCGATACGCAACAACTCCTGTAACAAGTTGTGACATTTATCCAACCATTTGCGATTGGCTCAATATCAAAAAAATACCCAGAGATTTGGATGGCGTAAGCCTGGCTCCCAACCTATCATGGAAGGCAAGTAAAGTAGTAAGAGAAAATGATTATCAGATATTTTATTTTCCTCATTATCAGCACCAAAAGGGAATGCATCCGGGAGTAGCAATTTTAAAAGACAACTATAAACTGATCAAATTTTATGAAGATGGTTCTGAATATCTGTTTAACATTGAGCAGGATCCTTTGGAACTAAACAATATTGCAGAATCGAATCAGCAAGTGCTGGATAAGTTAAACCACGATATTGACGATTATTTTAAGAAGCACAATATACAATTACCTGTAAAAAATTTAGAATACAATATAAATAATGACCCAGGTAGAAGGTATTATGGTGTTCGCGAAAGGTTGATTAAAGAGCCGTATTTTATTCTCAAGTAATTTTGGTACCCATTCGTTAAAGTACAGTGGTTTGCTTAAATGGTAATACCGCCTTAACGGACAAACTATTTCCGCCAACGTTCGATTTTTATAGAGAGATTTCGAGAAATCAAAGAGGCTGTCCAAAAAGTAAAATTGGACAGCCTTTGTTTTTGTTATCCCTTTAAGAATTGTATCTTAAAGGCTGCAATGACAACGAAACCAAACGTACGATTTAAAGCGGTTACTTCCC
>JBKEDN010000158.1:0-39899 GCA_047975435.1 Draconibacterium sp.
ATGAAATTATGGCTGAAAATTGAACGAAAAGGAAAATGATGATTGAAAATGGATGGCAACTTCATTAACAGAAGAATAGACATGCTTCATAAAACTAATTTTTAGAGGTTACCATAATTATTTCGGGAAGCGACAAACCAATAACCGACATCATGAATGCCAGTGCAGTACCCAACGTAACTCCTTTTTCCATTAAAACCGCCACAATGGGAATAATACCTGCTGCGTTGGAATAAAGCGGGACACCAAGTAAAATAGCAAGCGGCACTGCATACCAGCTTCCTTCTCCCATAATGCGGGCCAGATAATCTTCCGGAACATAACCATGGGCACCGGCGCCGACGGCAATTCCAATCAGAATATAAATCCAGATTTTACCTACAATTTCCTTTACGGTATCGTAACCAACCTGAATCCGGTCGGCAAGTGTCAGCTCCTGTTCTTCCAGGGCTGCATGATTGGCCTTTACCTGGAAAACCCAGTCGGCCACGTATTTCTGTAAATTAAGTTTCTCAATTACAAAACCGGAAACAATGGCAATCGTTAAGCCCGTAAGCACATAAATTACAGCTACTTTCCAGCCAAATAAACCGGCCAGCAGAATAAGTGCCACTTCGTTGATAAGCGGAGCTGCAATTAAAAAAGAAAAAGTAACCCCGATTGGAATGCCGGCCTCCACAAAACCTAAAAACAATGGAATGGCCGAACAGGAACAAAACGGGGTCAAAATCCCCAGTCCTGACGCCATCACATTTCCGGCAAATAATGATTTACCTTCAAGCGCTTTACGTGTTTTCTCTGCCGAGAACCAGCTTCTGATCACCCCAACTATAAAAACAATCAAAACAAGCAGTAACATTACTTTGGGAACTTCAAAAACAAAAAACCAGATGGATTCGGTTAAGTGAGTACCCTCTTTTAAACCAATCAGCCGGTAAACAACCAGATCGGCAATCTCGTGCAGGTTTGTATAAATCAGCAGCCACAGCACCAAAAGAACAAGGGGCAGAAGCAATATTTTAAAACGGTCACGCATTCCCCAGCAGTTCTTTTAATTCACTCGTTTTGGGTAACTTACCAGACAGAACTACTTTTCCGTTTACTACCAGTCCGGGGGTTCTCATCACCCCGAATTGCATAATTTTGTAAATATCTTCTACTTTTTCAATCGTAGCGTCCACTCCCATTTCTGAAATTACATTACGGGTCAGCTCTTCGAGTTTTTTACACTTGGCACAACCGGTGCCTAATACTTTTATTTCCATGCTGATTTGTATATTTAATTACAATTCGTAGTTCGTAGAAACGCGAACTATCCTTCCAATTTTTTTTCAGATTTTGAAAAAGGTTTTGAATAATTCCTGTGCCTCTTTCCAATTCTCTTTGTTGACACAGTATTTTATTCTGGGCGCTTCAATTTCGCCCTGGATCAATCCGGCATCCTTAAGTTCTTTTAAATGCTGGGAAAGTGTTGACTTGGCAACCGGCAACTCTTCGCTTAAATCGCCACTGTAGCAACAAGCCTGCTGCCCCAGCAACTGCATTACATAAACCCGGATTGGATGTCCCAGCGCTTTGGCATAGCGCGCTAGTTTTTGTTGTTCGTCTGAGATTATTTTTACTTCCATATTTATGCTCCGTTCGTTGTTCGCAAAAATACGAACTGTTTTTAAAAAATAGTCAAACCCCAATGTCTTTTTTCAGAATTATCTGGTTGATTTTTTTTTGCTGAAGAAGATTCTTTCACTTTCCCGTCAATTAGCAGATTGGCGCAAAACAATCTCACCTAACTGTCTATATCATACAAAAACCTGTCATTCTGAGGATTCACACAATTTTATTGGGCATAATGAAGCAATGACAAAGATGCTGAAACAAGTTCAGCATGACGTACCTGGTAATGTCTGCAATGCCTGATAGAAACGTCCCACTGAACTCCTGACTGCCGTCAGGCAGGTGTTTCAGGGTCTTAACTAAAATTTGTCATTGGTAAGTGCAGCAAGCCTGCCTACGGTAGGCAGGGAATCTTATCAATGTTTCCCGGACAATTGGAATTGTCTCATGAATTTAATGTTAAGATCTAATATTTGAATTTATATCGCGTGCGATATTTATTCAAAGACGCCTATATTTGTATCGCAAGCGAAATAAATTACAAAACATAAAAACAATTAAACAATGGAAAACAATTTTTATCAATTCTCAGCAAAGAGTTTACAGGGAAAAGAAATTGACATGGAAGCCTACAAAGGTAAAACTGTTTTGGTAGTAAACACGGCCAGCAAATGTGGTTTTACGCCGCAGTATGCCGGCCTGGAGGAATTAAACAAGAAGTACAAAGACCAGGGACTTGCGATTTTAGGATTTCCGTGTAACCAGTTTGGCAACCAGGAACCCGGCGATGAAAAATCGATTTCCGAAGGCTGCCTCATCAATTATGGCGTTACTTTTCAAATGTTTTCGAAAGTAGATGTTAATGGCGAAGAGGCACACCCTATTTTCAAATATCTTAAAAATGAATTAGGAGGTGTGCTTGGAAGTAAGATCAAGTGGAATTTCACTAAGTTTCTGATTGACAAGGATGGAAAACCGGTGAAACGCTTCGCTCCGATCACCAAACCGGAAAAACTGGAACCGGAAATCGTAAAGTTACTGGCCAGGAATTAACTCAAAAATGTTGAATTAAGAATCCATGGTTTAAACTGCTAACGAAATTTCAGCCAAAACTACGAAGTACACCAAAAGAGCTTGATATATACTTTGTCACCTTTGTGTCTTTGTGTTCTTCGTGGCGAAGATTTTATACGAAAATAAAGCCAATCAGAATATGGAATACGAACAATTAAAACTCAGTAATCAGATTTGCTTCCCGATTTATGCAGCGTCGCGGCTGATAACCCGGGCCTACCAACCTTTACTCGAAAAACTTGGGCTGACGTATCCGCAGTATTTGGTTTTAATGGTGCTGTGGGAAAACGACCAGGTTTCGGTAAATACCATTACCGATAAACTGATCCTGAATACCAACACCGTTACGCCCCTCCTGAAACGCATGGAGCTTCAGGGGCTGCTTACCCGCCGTCGTTCCGAAAGCGACGAACGCAGTATTTTAATCGGGCTCACAGAAAAGGGTTTGAAGCTCAGGGAACAGGCCGCAGAAATACCCATGCAGCTGGTGGAAAAACTGGATGTTGGCGAACTGAACAGGGATGAAATCATTGATTTGCGCGACAAACTTAACCGCTTGATCGGGGCAATAAAGAATTAAAACGTAAGAGCGACATTTTCAACCGGGGCACTGCTGAAATACTTCTGAAACATGGCAAAACGCTGCGATTTCGACTGTGCCCGCTTTTGCCGTACAAACTCAAAATGCAGTGGCGAATATTTTTCGATCTGATTGAGGTAATCGGCCGTAAACCATTTTTCATTCAATCCAACCGATTCGATGACCATGGTTTCGATGCTACGGTTCATCAGGTCTATAAACGCCCGATTTTCGCTTCCTTCGAAACAACGCATTTCTTCCAGCGCCGCTCGCCCAAAGTGAATGGTGCGGTTTACAAAACTTCCGAGATCCTCCTCGGGCAGACACGAAAATATGGTTTTTGTAAAAGCCTGCGCATCCTCTTTTACATCCTGAATATCGTCGAGCAACTGCAGGTAAACACCATAGCCAAACAAAGCCTGCTCCTGTTCGCGGCTTAATTTTCCGGCCACCAGGTAACCGTCGGCCAAAACCGAAGCGCCACCTTTTTCGAAACAAATGCGGAGAATATCGTTATCAGAAAGACCTTTGTCGGCTTGCATTTCAAGGCTTTCGGTTTGTCCCTTCTGAATGGCATACAAACTTTCGTAAACCCCGGGAAACTGTTTCCGCGGAAATTCATCTTCGAACATACCTACCAGCTTAAACAATTGCGCTTCAGAAAAAGAAGTGGCCGAAACATCTTCGCCGTGTAAGCGACGGTTAAATCTGCGCGAAAAAATCTCCTTTTCTCCATTCTGAATCTCCGGATCATCTAAAAAATTATCGCTGTAAGGATAAATCATTGAGTAGGCAAAAACCGATGGCGTAATGCGCACCGGAACTTTGAGCATCAATTGAAGACCATTCATAATCCACACATTTCGCATTCCCTGGTAAATATTTTCTGGACTCAGTTCGGGACCAAATGCCCGGGCTTTGTAGAAAAAATCTTTCGAAACATCCCTGAATTCGTCGGAAAGGATGACCTTTAAATGATCCTGTTCAAAATCGAAAACCGTTTCAAGAAAAGCTTTAAACATGGGGAAGAATGAAGCTCCGGGATCGCTTTTTATCGCTTTTATTTCACGGCGGTTTTGCAGCGATTTTATTTTTTCCTGGAAGCGCTCGTAATTGGCTTCTCTTTTCAATTTCTCAGACAAAGTATATTCTTTGGGAAAAGATGGAAAATCAAAAGAACTGTTTTCCCATAATTCTGAAAAATGTTGAATATAATTCCGAATGGGTAGCATAAATTAAGTTTTTCCCGAATTTAGGATAAATGAAAAAATCAACTGCTATTTATTAGATGAGTACCGTATTTTTTAAGGTTAATGAATATAAATCGATGATAAAAGAGCAAAAGTCTGTCGGCTTGCTGGCAGTTCACCTGTTCAAAAAAACAAGTCAAACTTTTGTACCTCATCTGGCCCGGGTGTTGCATAAGCGGGGTCGTTAGCACGAATAATCAACTCGCCATCCTTATTGGTATAAACGTTCAGGGGAACAATGGTTGTACCACGCTGGTTGATTGAACTGGCTGTGAAAACCAGGTTTTGGTTTTCAATTCCATCTTTAAGATCAAACGTATTTTCAATGGCCTCCCTGCTAATTAAATCACTGCTTTTCCAAATATGTGCTTTCCACCCCACGCACGAAGTTTCACCCAAACCAATATAAAAATAAATGTATTTTATTCTATCAAAATATACTGATTCTGCCTTGTATAGTAAAAAACTCAAACCGCTTCACTTAACGGTTTTATCAATCTTTTTTCAATTTCTTCCAGTGAGACACCTTTTGTTTCCGGCATCATGAAATGTGTAAATAGCAGCTGTAACACCATAAAAAAGGCAAAAAAGCTAAACACCAGCCAAGGTGAAAAAGCGTTGATTAAAACAGCTCCGAGAAGTGCGATAAGCGCCGCAAAAACATTTAGGACACCGGCTCCCCATGCTTGTCCGAACGATCGGACTTCTGTAGGGAAAATTTCGGGAATAAATACCCAAATAACAGCCCCCTGCCCTATTGCATGAGAAGCAATAAACAACAAAATAAAAACAAGGCTAAAAAGCGGCGACAACTGCAAATAAAATCCCAAAGCTATCATTGACAGACTAATAATATAACCAACAGAACCAATGTACATCAGCTGTTTTCTTCCCAGGCGATCAATTAAATAGATACCAACAAACGTAAAAATCAGGTTTACAACACCAAGCGAAATGGAACTCAACAAGGATTCGGAAGCTCCCAATCCGGCTTTTTCAAAAATCTCGGGCACATAAAACAGAATAAAGCTAATGCCTGAAAACTGGTTAAAAAATGCCATTAAAAACGAGAGCATTAAAACGCGGTTATATCTTCCTGAAAACAAACCAGCCTTCGGATGATTTGCCCGTGTTTTTGCAGCTTTTATTTCTGAAGAACGGAGCTTCTTATTATTTCTGTTTTGTTTGTTCTGCAACCAGCGCGGGCTCTCCGGAACACTAAAAAGAAATAAGGCGACCATCAGTGCCGGAATAAATTCTACGCCCAACATTAAACGCCAGTCGTTTTCTGCGATAATTCCTTTTAACAAATAATTGGATAAATATGCCATTAGTATTCCAAACACCAGGTTAAACTGGAAAAGCATTGCAAAACGCCCGCGATTATGCGCCTCTGAGATTTCGGAAATATATGCCGGTGCAGCAATCGATGCAAAACCCGCTGCCAATCCGCCTAAAAAGCGAAAAAATGAAAAGTGGTAAGGGCCGGGTGAAGTTGCAGCTCCCAACGAGGAGAATGCAAATAAAAATGCAACAAATATCAGGGTCACTTTTCTGCCATACCGTTCGGCAGGGTAACCTCCGGTTAAGGCTCCAACCACCATTCCCCAAAGTGTCATGGAGATTATGAATGTTCCGTGAAACCAGTCTGACGTTTGCCACAGGGCTTTTAACGGCAGGTTAACTCCCGAGATTACCACCGAGTCAAAACCCATCAGAAGGCCTGCCAGTGAAACAATAAAAACATATCTGAAAGTTTTGGTATTCATCTTTTTATCCATTGTTTCAGTTCAACTTTTTTGCAGAAGAATTTCGGGTAATAAGATTTGTTGACAGGTTAATGAGTTTATTTTCCGAGCGTTTTTCTTTCTTTCCCATCCTTTCTAAAAGTATGTCCATAATTTCCTGTGCAATTTGCTCTATCGGTTGTGCCACTACGGTTATGTTTGGTTTATGAATCCGAAACAAGTCATGATCGTCAAAACACACCATTGCAATATCTTCCGGAATACGAAGCCCCATGTCGGTAACCGCCTCCAATCCCCCAATTCCTAGATAGTTGGTACCAAAAACCATCGCATCAAAATCGTTTTCTTTTTCAAGTATCTCCTTAATATCTTTTACGTATTCGTGCGAATTTGGCTTAAAAGGAAGTGCAAAATAATGCGGTTCAAGACCGTTCTTATTCATTGCATTTACATATCCGATAATACGGTCCTCTCTTTCGGGTTTATCGAGGGCAAGTGCTACCATGGCAATTTTCCGGTATCCCCGGCTAAGTAAATGTTCAACTGCGTTCGAAACACCCCCCTGGTTATCAACCATAACCACATCTGTCGATACATCCCCGTATTTTCTATCAAATAAAACCACGTCCATTCCCATTTCAAGCAGGTTTTCTATTTCCTGCTCAATACCCATTGTTGGAGCTATAATACACCCATCTACTCCTAAATTTGTAAACATGGTCAGAAATTCCTTAGCCCGGTCCTTGTTATTCTCGGTACTGCAATAAATTATTTTATAATCATTTAAAAAGGCTTTGTCTTCTATTTGTTTCGCTATGCTCGCATAAAACGGGTTAGAAATATCTTCCACCATCAAACCAATAATATTCGTTTTTCCGGTTCTTAAACTTTTTGCAAACTGATTTGGCTGATAACCAAGCTCTTCTACCTTACGAAGAACCTTTTTTACTAATTTCTCGCTTATTCTTTTCTCCTGGGCTTTCCCATTTAAAATAAATGAGACAGTCGTTTTCGAAATATTTAAACTCGCAGCAATGTCGTTTATTGATACTTTTGCTTTTGCCATTTTTATTCTCAGCAGCTTATCCGCCCTATTCCCACTGTGCTGTTTTTAAATTGTCAGGAAATCATATTATTTACAATCGCTTCGCTTGTTTTAGTTTTATATGACCGGGTTGATATCGTATTATTATTAAAAATCTTTTTATTGCATCAAATTCAAAAAAAACGGTTGTTCATATTTTGGATTCTTAAAAAATTTAAAAGAAAAAATCACAAATATTTTCCGAATTTATTTTTATGTTTTTTGGAAACAATGTATATTCGTCACCTGCTAAACCGTTTTAGTAGGGACAAAAATTAAATATTTCGTTTTAAACGTTAGCGTTTTTTTAATTGCGACGGGAAAATAATATATTTTTTCGAAATCTGCTAAACCGTTTTAGTAAAAACTGATAAACAAAGAAAATGTAAACATTGAATGAAACTAAAAACACTAAAACTTACTGTTTTTGCACTTTGTGTGATTTGCACAGCAAGCTTCTGCAAAAAAACAACAGAAGAGGTGAGTTATGCCAACAGTACTAATACGCTATTGGGAACAAAAGGCAAAATTTTTGGTGAAGCACAGCATTACCTCGAAACAGGATATCTCAAAAACCAATAACCCCAATACAATGAAAAACCTGAATTTTTATAGCCGGATCATTATCATACTCATACTACCATTTGCTCTGGTAATGTGTATGACCATCGAGCGTATCACCCATCCCGACAACCCGCAGATAAACAGCGAAATTGAAATTGGGGTGGATATAAAACTGGAGCCAGCAAACGACGACAGCACCAAAATGGTTTTTGCTGTATTGGCACCACAAAGCTGGAATATTGCCAACAATGCCGTTCTAACAATTACTACAAATGGTTATACAAAAGGAGATGTTTCAGATGAGCAAATGAGCCTCGTGGCTGAAGCAGAAAAAGAGCCAACTACCAACCTTTCCTGGCCCGCCGCACTCGAAAACCAACTGGGAGTTATGGGGAACCTGGGTGCCGTGGAATGGGTAGTTTTTGAATCACAAACAAGTTTCAACATTACCGATGAAGAGGAAAAATTAATTACGGCTCACATATCAATAAAACTAACTACCGGCAGCGAAAACATCAAAGTTTCCATGGGCTATTTCTTCTGCGGCAAAAACAACGGTTTTAACGACGATTTTTACCGGGCCAACGCAAAATCAAAAGTGCTACGTGTCAGCGGAGGTTCAAATCCTTTAATCGATTACACAACGGATGCAGAACCAACTACCGGCACCATTGGCGACTACTCCGTCTTTACTGTTCAGAATGCGTCAAGCGAATATTTTATGGGAACAGCAGGCGATATTCTGTTCAACGAAAAATACAAGGAAAACGAACAAATTACCCAGCAGGAAGCCGGCATCGACTACGAATACCAACCCGATAAATGGGTACGCTGGTATTTCATCTATCAGAAAACAAAAGACAATGTAAAATACTACCGGCTAATGAATGCCATGAGCGGCAAGTACCTTACCGTTCCAGAGGGTGAGCCGGCTGAAGGCCTTAAAATCAAGCAACTTTCTGCTTTGGCGGAAACACAGGAAGACCGTCAGCTCTGGGAAGTTTCCGAAGTGGAAAACGGTCGCTATAAAATAAGCAACAAAGGCTCGGGATTGGTACTAACCGCAGCTGGTAACCAAGCGGACGAGGAAATTACACAAACAGCATATTCCGGTTCGGGATTTCAGCTTTGGAAATTATATCCTTATAAATTATGCTCGTACCGCGACGACAAAGTGGTTCACTTTTTTGAGCGCAATAACAAAGATGAAGGATCTTCGGCTTTTGATCAGGGATCAAGTATTCCGCTGGCCAACGGACAGGTTTTATGGATTACGCAAGATGCCTGGGATGGCTGGCAACTCACTGAAAACAACATGTTTCACAGCAATCATTTTTTCAGTTATGGCAACTCAATGTTTTTGCAACCATCAGTAAACAACTGGAATCCTGATGAAGCGCCAAACATTTCGCGCGAAAACAGCGCTCAAAACCGGCCCCGCCAGATTTGCGACATTCAGCCCAAACAATCTTTTGCATGGCCGGCTAACGGGGTTGAATTAAATGGAAAAGTTTACCTTAATTGTGGCGAAGGAAATGGTTTGTCGGCCGAAGGGCAATCGGTTTACGAAATAGATCCTAAACAGGAAGGTAGCCTGGTATGGAATGCGGTACGACACACGATCCCTGCCATTAGTTCCTACAACAAAATCACCTATGCAGCGGGCATGGTAAAAGCCGATGACGGCTATGTATATAATTTTGGGGCGAAAGTTGACCTGACACAGTTTAGACTGTACGTGGCCCGCTTTGCTCAGAATGACCCGCTTAACAACTGGACATTCTGGAACGGAACAAGCTGGGTTAATCAACCGCCAGCGAACGATGAAGAACTGGAATCAGCAAAAATATTCGAAGGACAAGGTGCATCAGTTGCAGTGTCGTTGGTTCATGGTAAATACGTAGTTATGTCCCTCGATCAGGGTTTTTGGGAAACAAGCGAACACTTTATCCGTATGGCTACTTCCGATTCTCCAACCGGAAGTTTTACCGCTCAGAAGCAGGTATTTGACATCATGGAAAATATCTACGGAAAACAGGCCAAGTACTACACCCCCAATATTCATCCGGTATTTAAAAACGGCAGGAACGAATTACTGGTAACTTACAGTTTAAATTATTCGGCCAATGCCGACCAGGATATCACCTGTAACGAATACGGTGAAAAAGTGGTTAATGGGAATACAATTACCAACGGCGATTACATCGATCCTTATTTCTATCGCGTAAAAGGGGTACGTATCCCCTATTCCCTAATTGGTATTGAAGCCGAAGACATACCGAATGCTGTAGAAACTTCCCAGGCTGTTGACCATGTTATTAATATTTATCCAAACCCGGTAAACAATAAACTTTACCTGAAATCTGAATTTTCACTTTTTGAAAAAACCTATCAAATTTATAATATCAGTGGAATACTGGTAAAAAGCGGAAAAATAACGGATAATCAGATCAGCACTGAATCGTTGGCAGAGGGAATTTACTTGCTGAACATTGGAGAACAAGGTTTGGGAAGGGGCCAAAAATTCATAAAAAAAATTAGTCGATAACCAGTTGATTTTAAGCAATAACCGAATGAAGCAAACAACATTAAAATTTCAAATTGTATTTGCACTGCTTGTTTTGGCAAGTGCGTGCAGCCAGCCGGAACAAACCACGGGCTTACCTGATTGGGCCATTGGGCCATTCGAACGCCCCGAAGGAGTAAACCCGCTTATTACACCCGACGCTACCAGCACGTTTTATTGCCCGCTCACAAAAGATACAATCCCTTGGGAAAATGGCGACACATTTAATCCTGCCGCTACCGTAAAAAACGATACAATTTGTATATTATACCGGGCTGAAGACCAGTCGGGACAAGGCATTGGCAAACGTACGTCCAGAATTGGCTATGCCCAAACGGTTGACGGCACTACCCTTGTAAAAAAGGCAAAGTCGCCGGTTCTGTTTCCGGCAAACGATAACCAGGAAGAACTGGAGTGGCCGGGAGGTTGCGAAGACCCGCGCGTAGCAATTACCGAAGACGGAACTTATGTGATAATGTACACACAATGGAACCGGAAAACCGCGCGACTGGCAGTGGCACACTCAAAAGATCTAATACACTGGGAAAAATTTGGCCCGGCTTTCAAAAATGCATACAACGGAAAATTTGCCGATCGCTTTTGTAAATCGGCATCAATCGTAACTCAGTTAAAAAACGGGAAATTGGTAATCACCAAAATAAATGGCAAATACCTGATGTACTGGGGAGAAAGAAGTGTTTATGCTGCATCTTCAACTGACCTGATTAACTGGGAACCTTTGGTGGATGAGAATCAGTACCTGATTGCTTTGGCCAAACCAAGAAAAGGATATTTCGACAGTGATCTTACCGAATGCGGACCTCCGGCAGTTCTAACAAACAAGGGAATTGTACTTATCTACAACGGGAAAAATAAATCGGGAGCCGAAAGGGATACCTCTTATACGGCCAATGCCTATTGCGCCGGTCAGTTTTTATTTGATAAAAACGAGCCGTATAAAGTAATCGGCCGCCTCGATAAACCTTTCCTTGTTCCCGAAGCTCCTTTCGAAAAAAGTGGCCAGTATCCTGCAGGAACCGTATTTGTTGAAGGACTGGTTTATCATCAGAACAAATGGTTTTTATACTACGGTTGTGCCGACTCGCGCGTGGCTGTGGCAGTTAGTAACAAGAACATTCAATAATCAAATTAAATAAGATGAATTGTAAAAAAATTATCCTGATTTTAACTGCCTGTCTGCTGTTTGGCATTTCGCAGGCGCAGCAAACAATTCCTCCGTTTAAAAACAACGAACGCGTTGTTTTTGTAGGAAACAGCATTACACACGGCGGACATTATCACTCATTTATCTGGCTGTATTATATGACGCGCTTCCCCGAAATGCAGATTACTGTTTTGAATGCCGGAATTGGTGGCGACACCGCCTGGGATATCGAGGAGCGTTTGGAAGAAGATATTTTCAGCAAAAACCCAACTTACATGACCATGACTTTTGGTATGAACGATGTGGGGTATTACGATTTCTATAAAGATGATGCACAGGAAATTGCTGCACGCCAGATTAAAAAATCATTCGACAGTTACCAGCATATTGAAAAACGGATGCTGGAAGCCAAAGGGGTTACCAAAGTAAATATCGGCGGCTCTCCGTACGACGAAACTTCAAAAATTGAAAACCAGGTTTTTCCGACAAAAAATGCGGCTTTACTAAAAGTGACCGATTTTCTTGAGGCTTCGGCAAAGAAAAACAACTGGGGTTTCGTTGATTTTGGCCGCCCGATGATGGAAATTGATTTGCGCGAACAGAAGAAAGATTCCCTGTTTAACCTGGAAGGTGGCGACCGTATTCACCCCGACAATGACGGACACATGGTGATGGCCTATTTGTTTTTGAAAGCTCAGGGATTGGCCGGGAAAAAAGTAGCCGATATTTCGATAGACGCCGGTAACAAAAAAGTAGAACTGGCCGACAATTGCAAAATATCTGAACTGAAAACCAGTGAAAAAGGTGTGTCTTTCAATTACAAAGCCAATTCGCTTCCCTACCCGATGGATTCCATTGCCCGCGGCTGGGGAAGTAAAAAATCGCAGAAAGATGCCTTGAAACTTATTCCGTTTACCAAAGAATTCAATCAGGAAATACTAAAGGTTGGCGGCCTGGCAAGTGGCAACTATCAACTTACAATTGATGGTTTGCCCATTGAAGTATTTTCTGCCTCAGATTTTGCAAAAGGAATAAACATGGCCGAGCTCACCCGGACTCCGCAATACCGGCAGGCAACCAAAATTATGTTGCTGAACGAAAACCGCCTCGAAATTGAGCGCCGTTTTCGCGATTATGCCTGGATGCAATTTTCTTTCTTACAGGGAAAAGAATTGTTGTTTGCCAATAACCAGGTAGCTCTGGATACTATCAGTGCGAACTGGGACAACGCTTTCGTACGCGGAAATTTTGGTGTTTACCAGCAGGCACAGTATCCCGAAATCAGACAGGTTTGGCAGGATGAAATAGACACGATCGTAAAAACAATTTACGCTTGCAACAAGCCGATCGACCGTAAAATAGAAGTGACAAAAGTTCAATAAATAAACATAGATTCTTGAAACCAGCTAAAACATATTTTTACCTTTTACTGCTGTTTTTTTCTGCGGCAGCACTTTCCGGCCGGGCTCAAACGGCCTGGTTTGCCGATGGCTATCACGGTGGTGTTTACGGCCATTATCCCATTTGGCAGGCACGTTTTATGGTGGATAAACTCAGGGAAAACCCCGAATGGGCGATTAATCTTGAAATTGAACCCGAAACCTGGGACTCGGTAAGTGTTAACGATACAGAAAATTTTAAAACACTACAGCAGTATTACGCCAAAACCGGCAGATTCGGACGTATCGAATTTGTAAACCCGGCTTATGCACAGCCTTATTGCTACAATATCTCGGGCGAAAGCATTATCCGTCAGTTTGTCTATGGAATGGATAAAATCCGTGAATATTTCCCCGAAGCAAGCTTTTTAACCTATTCCTGCGAAGAGCCTTGTTTTACGAGCAGTTTGCCCCAAATCCTTAAAGGATTTGGGTACAAGTATGCGGTAATCCGAAACCCAAATACATGTTGGGGAGGATATACAAGCGCTTTCGGTAAAGACCTTGTAAACTGGATTGGGCCGGATGGAACTACTCTTCCGGCCGTTCCAAGGTACGAATGTGAAGGACTTTCCGGCGAGTCAACCTGGCAAACCAATTCGTGGACCAATTCCAATGAATTTATTGCAGCCTGTTTTGCTGACGGCATAAAATACCCGATAGGCATGACTTTTCAGGATGCCGGCTGGGATGGCGGTCCCTGGGGAAACCAGTACAAACCAAGCAAATACACGTGCTGGACTCCCTATTTCGAAATGATAAACGGGAAAGTTGAGCCTGAAGACTGGAAATTTACCATTGAAGATGTAAAACCCGGTTTGGTTTGGGGAGCGCAGGTATTGCAAAAACTGGCGCAGGAAGTGCGTGTGAGCGAAAACCGCCTGATAATGGCCGAAAAAATGGCCTCACTGAATTATCTTCTTTCCGGCGAGAAATTTCCGGTAAATGATTTTGCCGAAGCCTGGCGAACATTAATGCTGGCCCAGCACCACGATTGCTGGATTGTGCCCTACAACGGCCGCCCTGGAAATACCTGGGCAGATAAGGTTACACGCTGGACAGACACATCGAACCATATTGGTGACGAAACGATTTCAAAATTGTTTGACAATGATAATTTAGAACAAACAAAATCGATTCGGGTATTCAATACGCTGGGCGTACCCCGAACAGAGATTGTAAAAATTGACCTTCCGGAAGAATATGAAGAAACTGAATTCTCCGTTTTTGACCTGCACAACAATCAGGTTCTTTCTCAGACAATTATCGAGGATTCGGGAAAAACAGTTCTTGCTTTTGAAGCAAGTGTTCCGGCATTTGGCTACAGTACTTTTTCTATTAAAACCCGGAGTAAACAAGTAGCAAAAAAGTCAGTTGAGTATCCTGATGATGGTAAATTATTTATCGAAACACCTTTTTACATCGCTAAATTAGATCCGGACAAAGGGGGTGAAATCACAAGTTTAATCGATAAGAAAAACGGCAACCGCCAATTGGTTGGAAAAGGTAAAAGCCTGAACGGACTACGTGGCTATTTCTACCAGGAAAACAGATTTCATCAGAGTTCAGAGTCAAAAGCAAAAATCTCTATCATTGAAGAAGGCGCACTGTTGATGAAAGTAAAAGTTGAAAACCAGATAGCTGGTAGCAACTATGTGCAATTTATCACCTTTGCAACAAACAGCCCGGTGATCAACTTCGAACTTCAAATTGATTGGAACGGGCAACCCGGAATTGGCGCTTACGACCAAAGCCGAAATTACGACGCAAAAGACCGTAAAAAAGCATTTTATAACGATGCATATAAACTCCACCTTCAATTTCCGCTGGCTGACGTAAAAGGAAAATTATACAAAGATGCTCCGTTTGATGTTTGCGGGAGTCAGCTCGAAAATACGATTTACAACAGTTGGGACAGTATTAAACACAATGTTATCCTCAACTGGGTTGACGTTGAAAATACCGAAGGGAATTATGGTGTTGCCTTGTTTTCCGACCACACCACCAGTTACCTTCAAACAGAAGATTTACCGCTGGGGCTAACCGTTCAGTATGTGGGCAAAGCACTGTGGGGAAGAGATTACCGGCTTGATGGCCCGACACACATAAAATATGCACTCCTGCCCCACTCCGGAAATTGGGAAACTGCTTCGCTGGAAACTAAAAGCACAGCGTGGAACGAACCTTTAATTGGCCGTTTTTCAACAGCTAACAACGAAATCAAGGAATTTTCCTTGCTGGAAACAAGCGATAAAAACCTTCAGGTTTCTTCGGCAACAATTGATGGGAACGATTTGCTAGTGCGCTTTTACAATACTTCTAAAAGACAAGATCACGAAGTTCGCTGGAATTGCAGTGTAGACAAGCTAGAACTCGTTGATTTAAATGGAAATAAGATTTCATCAATTCAAAAAAATAAAAACAAAAAAGGCCAATGGCTTACAAAGTTAAGCTTGCCACAGTTTGGCTTTCAAACTGTTAAACTAACCCAAGTTAAACTGAAATAAAATGATCAGAATTTCAAAATACATCAAATTTACCTGTATGCTTTTCCTGGCCGGATGTGCGAATCATTCTGCGTTGAAGGATTCGGCCCTTACCGGCTTTGCGGCGTATGTAAATCCCTTTATTGGCGCCAGCACAAATATAGACGCCGCCGGCGCTTATCACGGTTTGGGAAAAACCTTTCCCGGGGCCGCCACTCCTTTTGGAATGGTACAGGTAAGTCCGAATACCATAACCGGAGGCGATAATGGCTCGGGATACAGCTTCGAACACACCACCATTGAAGGTTTTGCAACAACACAAATGAGCGGTGTTGGCTGGAATGGAGATATGGGAAACTTTTTGGTAATGCCGGCAACGGGCGCTTTACAAACCAGTGCCGGCACTGCCGAAAATCCGGATACAGGTTACCGTTCGCGTTACTCAAAATCGAGCGAAACGGCATCGGCAGGCTATTACGCCGTGGTTTTGGATGATTACAAAGTAAAAGCCGAAATGAGCGCTACAACCCACTGCGGGATGTATCGTTTTACTTTTCCGGAAAACAACAAATCGCGTATTCAAATAGACCTGGCACGGCGTGTTGGCGGAACTTCTACGTTGCAAAACGTACAGGTGCTTGACGAGCATACCATTTCGGGTTGGATGAAATGCCCGCCGGAAGGTGGAGGCTGGGGAAACGGCGACGGGAAAGCCGATTACACGGTTTATTTTTATGCACAGTTTAACAAACCACTGAAAGATTTTGGAGTTTGGAGTGCCGAAATCCCGGATAACTGGACACGAAAACTGGAAGATGTAACCAGTGAAAAATACCAGCAAGTCATTGCGAATGCTGCCATTCACTCAGGAGCCAAAGAAATGGAAGGCAAACATTTGGGTTTCTTTACCAACTTTGCTACAGAAGAGAATGAGGCGGTTATTCTTAAAGTTGGTATTTCGTTTGCCAGTGCCGAGGGAGCAAAACAAAACCTGGAAAAGGAAATCACGAATTGGAATTTTAATGAGATCAAAAAACAGGCTTCACAACAATGGAACAGCGCCCTTAGCAAGATGGCTGTAAAAGGCGGAACAGACGAAGAGAAAACGATTTTCTACACGGCTTTGTACCATACCATGATCGACCCGCGGACTTTCGAAGACGTAAACAACACCTACATTGGCGGTGATAAAAAGCTACATGCTTCGGAAAATTTTACCAAACGTACCATTTTTAGCGGATGGGATGTTTTCCGTAGTCAGTTTCCTTTGCAAACGCTTATCAATCCAACGGTTGTTAACGACATGCTGAATTCTTTGCTCACCCTTTCGGAAGAAAGCGGGAAAGGATTTTTCGAACGCTGGGAACTTGCAAATGCCTACAGCGGATGTATGATCGGGAACCCGGCTGTTTCGGTTTTGGCCGATGCCTGGGCAAAAGGCATAAAAGGATACGACCTGAACAAAGCCTACAAAACAGCACTTAAAACCTGCGAGCTAAGCGGAAACGAGAAACTGGGGTTCACGGTTCGTTGCAATGCTCCTGATTTTGGCTATAAAGGATTTGCAACAGGTGAATACTCTATTTCAAATACGCTTGAATTAGCCTATACCGAGTGGTGTTTGGCACAAATTGCTAAATCGATTTACAAAGAAAAAGACTATAAAAAATATTCCAGATTAGCACAAAGTTACCGCAATATTTTTGATCCGGAAGTAGGTTGGTTCAGAGCTCGTAACGAAGATGGTTCGTGGAAAGAATGGCCGGAAAAAGGAAGGATGCAGGATTGGTACGGAACCGTGGAATGCAATCCATACCAGCAAGGCTGGTTTGTACCGCACGATGTTGACGGAATGGTAGAATTAATGGGCGGACGCGAAAAAGTTTTACCCGACTTAACCCGCTTTTTCGACAATGTACCGGAAAACATGATGTGGAACGATTATTACAACCATGCCAACGAACCGGTTCACCATGTTCCCTATCTGTTCAACAGAATTGGTGCTCCCTGGCTGACTCAAAAGTGGACACGCGAAATTTGCCGGCGTGCCTATAAAAACAAAGTAGAAGGTTTAGTAGGCAATGAAGACGTTGGCCAGATGTCGGCCTGGTACGTGCTTTCAGCCATTGGCCTTCAACAGGTTTGCCCGGGCGATCTTCGCTACGAAATTACCAGCCCGGTATTCGATGAAATTACCATTCAGCTTGATCAGAAATATACTGCGGGAAAGACATTTACGATTGTGGCAAATAATAATTCTTCGGAAAATATATACATCCAAAGTGCCACTTTAAACCGACAGAAAATAAATCGTTGCTACCTGAATTACAACGAAATAACCAACGGCGGGACACTAGAACTGGAAATGGGGTCGGAGCCAAATACAAATTGGGGAATAGAATAAAAAATAAATATGAAAAATTTACTTGCAATCCTACTTTTTTGTGCGTTTTATGCGGGAAACAGCTCCTGTACCCAACAAAACGAAAGCGATTTGGTGAGTTATGTGAACACACTTCAGGGAACCGATTCGAAACCCGATTATAGCAATGGGAATACTTATCCTACGGTGGCGGTACCTTACCCGATGCATGCTTTTTCGCCACAAACGGGTAAAAACGGCGATGGGTGGAAGTACCAGTATTCAGCAACTACTATCCGCGGATTTCAGCTGGTTCACCAATGCAGCCCGTGGGTGCGGGATTATGCCACTTTAACATTGATGCCACAGATTGGCGGGCTAAGAGTGAATGAGGAGGAGCGTGCAACAAAATTTTCGCACAACAATGAAACAGCACAACCCAACTACTACGCTGTTATGCTCGATAATCATGTAAAAGCAGAAATAGCTCCTGTTGAACGAGGTGGGATTATGCGCTTTTCGTTTCCTGAAAATGAAAAAGCATATGTTGTTTTAGATGGCTACATCGGGAAAAGCATGGTGAAAATTATCCCCGGCGAAAACAAAATTACAGGTTGGGTAAATAGTGGTTTTTTGTTTCCGGGAGAAATGAAAGGCTTTTTTGTGCTGCAATTTGACCAGGATTTTAAATCGTACGGAACCTGGGAAAACCGGGAAAACCAAATAACTGCAAACGGAACTACCGACGAAGGCGATGGCAAAGGAGCTTACATTGAATTTGCCCCCGGGGCAGAAGTACAGGTGAAAATTTCGATGTCGTACATCAGCCCGGAACAGGCGCAACAAACACTTGACACAGAGTTAGGTGACTTCAATGATTTGGAAGAAGTAAAAGATGCAGCCGCCCGCTTATGGAACAACTTGTTGGGGCGTGTTCAGGTTGAAGGTAGCAATGAAGCCGATAAAGCCACATTCTATTCGTGCCTTTTTCGTTCCAACCTGTTTTCGCATAAATTTTATGAAATAGACGAGAACGGCGAGCCTTACTATAGAAGTCCTTACGACATGAAAGTACACAAAGGCTACATGTACACCGACAATGGTTTCTGGGATACTTTCCGTTCGCAGTTTCCGCTTACCAATATTTTGCACCCCACTATGCAGGGTCGTTACATGCAATCACTAATCGATGCCAACGAACAGTGCGGTTGGTTTCCAGCCTGGTCGTGCCCCGGTATGTCGGGGATAATGATCGGAAATCACGCTATTTCATTACTGGCCGATGCCTGGGCAAAAGGAATCCATTCTTTTGATCCTGAAAAGGCGCTTGATATGTACTACCACGAAATAACAAACAAGAGTTTCTGGGGAGGTTCAAGTGGAAGGGAAGCACACGAATTTTATTTCGACAAAGGATACATTCCTTACGAGCAGGCCGGTGAAAGTGCAGCAAAAACGTTGGAATATGCTTACGATGATTTTTGTGCTTACAACCTGGCCAAAATGACCGGCAACAAAAAGTACGAGAAAATATACGGAAAACTCATTTATAACTACAAAAACATTTGGGATGCAGAAAGCGGCTACATGCGTGGCCGAAAAGAAAATGGCGACTGGGTATTTGAAGACTTTAATTCGTACCGTTGGGGAAATCCCTTTACCGAAGGCAACTCGGCACAATACACCTGGTCTGTTTTTCATGATATTGACGGGCTGATTGAAATGATGGGAGGACCGGAGCAATTCAATACCCGCCTCGATTCTTTTTTTACCGGAACCAACCAGTTCGACAAAGGTAGTTACTGGGAAGTAATTCACGAAATAAAAGAAATGCTGGATGCCGATATGGGGCAATATGCGCACGGCAATCAACCCTGTCAGCATGTTCCATTCTTGTACAATTATTCAGGCCAGCCCTGGAAAGCACAGGCTCAGCTTCGTAAAGTAATGTCTCAGTTATACAATGCCTCTCCGCAAGGTTATCCCGGCGATGAAGATCAGGGGGGATTATCGTCGTGGTATGTACTTAATGCACTGGGCATTTACAGTGTTTGCCCGGGAACCAACCAGTACGTTATTGGCAGTCCTTTGTTTGAGAAAGCAACCATCAAACTCGAAAACGGGAATGAATTTGTGATACTTGCAGATAACAATAGTCCTGAAAATGTTTACATCGAATCGGCCGAACTAAACGGGAAACCTTACGCTAAAAACTGGATTACCTACGATGATATTAAAAACGGTGGCGAGCTTCATTTTAAAATGAGCAACCAGCCGAATTACAAGCGTGGAATTAACGATGAAGATTTACCCTTCTCGGTTTCCAGACAACAATAAATCTAACACTAAAAACCTGATAATTAAACGAATGAAGTAAACAATAAAATACAAAACGAGAATACAGAGCTGTATTCAAATCTCTCTAAAATCTTATAAATCAAATAAAACAACATTTAAAAAGAATCAAATTTTTGCTTATGAAAAGAATCATTTATCCGGTGATTGTACTATTGGGAGTATGGTTTTTTGTTTCATGCAATTCTGCCGATTTTCTGGACGAAACAGAAACGACAGACCTCGATGAAACAACCGTTTTTTCGGATAGTACTTACACCACTGCATTTTTAACCGATATTTATACAAGTATTGGTTTTGCAAGTAATTTCGATCGTTTTAACGACGGAGCCTTTTGGGCAACACCAAGCGGAGGTTTACAAACCGCCTGCGATGAGGCCGAACCTCGTCAGCTCTCTACCATTACTACCGATGTGCAGTTTGCTACCGGTACGGTAAACTCGGTAATTATCGACAATGGTTCGTGGGTAACTCCTTATGCGAATATCCGCAAGGTAAATCAGTTTCTGAAACATTTGCCCGAAGCGCCGATAACCGACGGACGACAAAAGATCTATGCCGCCGAGGCCCGTTTTTTAAGGGCATGGAACTACTTTATCCTTGTAAAACATTATGGAGGTGTTCCTTTGGTTGGCGATACCATTTATTCGCAGGAAGATGAAATTACCTTACCACGTAACTCCTTTGCTGATTGCGTGGATTATATTGTTTCGGAATGCGATGCGGCCGCTGGTTTTCTGTCAAAAACTCCGGCAGGAAGAGAACGGGGCCGCGCCGGTTCCGGAGCCTGTAATGCGCTGAAAGCCCGCGTATTGTTATTTGCTGCCAGTCCATTATACAATGGAAGTGATTTTGCATCTGAATTGACAGAAATAAAACCTTTACTGGGTTATACCACCTACGACAAAGAACGATGGAAAGCAGCCCGCGATGCAGCAAGGCAAGTCATCTCGTTGGGAGGATATTCTCTTTATGTTGACAATGCCGAAGAAGCCGGCCGTGGATTTTACCGCCAGTACATTCCCAGTGACTGGGTTGCCGACGGTGCCTACAGCGGAATTATAATTGAAGCAAAACGCTCGCCCGGAAGATGGCGCGAAAGCCTTTTCCAGCCACCATCGAGAGGTGGCGGCGGTGGCGGCTGGCCCTACCAGGAACTGGTGGATGCATTTCCGATGAAAAACGGAAAAGCAATTACTGATCCTGCCTCCGGCTACGATCCGAATAATCCGTATGCAAACCGCGATCCACGCTTTTACAATACCATTACCTACGATCAGGCACCGCTTCGCAATGCCTCCATCGAAGATGTTCCGGTAAATATTTTTCTCGGAAACTACAATGGAAAATCAGAAGGACAAGACGCTGTTCATGCCGGAACACCAACAGGCTACTACTTTAAAAAGCAACAGCACCGGGCGTGTGCAGCCAATTATTTTATTGAAGTAAACCAGGCCCGTCCCTTGATGCGTTACGCAGAGGTTCTCCTCAACTATGCCGAAGCGCAAAATGAATACGAAGGTCCTACATCGGATATATATGATGCTTTGAAAGCCATCCGTAACCGCGCAGGAATTGACCCGGGTGAAGATGGAATGTATGGAATAAGCCCTAACCTGAGCCAGGATGAAATGCGTGAGCTAATCAGAACTGAACGACAGGCAGAACTCGCCATTGAAGGGTTCCGTTTTTGGGATGTTCGCAGGTGGATGATTGCCGAACAGACAGAAAATAAAACCATGCACGGAATGGAAATAACCCGGAATGGCAACGAAGCAACTTACACAACTTTTGAAGTACGTAAAAGGGTTTTCCGTAAAGCAATGTACTACTGGCCAATTCCTTATGCCGAGGTAGCCAAGTCACCGGAACTGATCCAAAACCCATACTATTAATCGCAATGTCCATTTTCATAAAAACAAAGTATGATGAAGAAATCAATATACAAACTATACAGCCTGCTCCTGCTCATTTCAATGGCGGTATTTATTGTTCGTTGTGATGTGATTGAAAACGACGAAAAAGTATATACTGAAAGTGAAAAAACAATTGCAGGAAACTGGAAAATTGTACAGGCTTTCAGAAATGATGTAGATATTACCGGACTAATGGATTTTACCCAATTCCGGATCGACTTTAAAGCCGATAACAGCTACGCCATAGAGAACTACCTCCCTTTTGTTGTAAACAACAATGGAACCTGGAGTTTGGATGATCCGCAATATCCTTTCAAAATATTATTCACAGTCGATGGAGAGTCTGAACCTCTTATTTCCAATTTGAACTTTCCGATTGTAAACGGTTCGCGCCAGATAGGGCTGACTTTTAGTCCTGGCTGCCACAGCAATCAATACACCTACATTCTAGAGGAAGTATCTAACTAAATGAATACGAATGCATATGAAACGAGCATGTAAAATATTTAATAAAAAAACAGGAACCCGGCCAAATTTAAAACCACTGGCTATTCTTGTGTTTTTTCTTTTAACACAGTGTTTATTTCTCGATTCGGTAGATTACGAACCGAGTGTTAACGCCGGAGATATTGCAACCTTCACGATGAATATCAGGGTGGAGCCGCTTGCAAGCAGCAACGATACACGATTGGTTATTGGCTACCTGGTTCCCAAAAGCTGGAACGCAGCCGCTAATACCGTAGCCACTTATACCAGTAATATTGACGAAGGTGTAAAAACCATGTCATTAATTCCGGAAGGTAATTTGCCAAACAACGGGAATGGTTTAACCTGGCAGGCCGGACTAAAAAACAAATACGGAGTAGGGCCAAACGTACTAAATGATATGGAATGGATTGTTTACTGGTCTGATCAGGTTTACAGTGTTTCCAACGGAGAAAAACTAACAGCAGCCGTTACCCTGAAAACAAAAACCGGACCCGACAACCTGCGTGTTAAACTGGGGTTCTTCTTAAACCATACCAACGATGGGATGAGCAGCAGCACGGATGAGAATAAAGTAATGTACACCGATTGTTTTGAGGTGGTAGAAGGCGAAGGCAGTGTAATCGATTTTTGCGAACTGCATTACAACTCGGCACAGCCAATAAATGCAACAAAAGACGATATTCTTACCATCAAATTCCAGGGAGATATTGGTGCAAATATTCTGGACAATGCCGATGAAGTTTATCTCTGTGCAACAGCATATACCGATAACGGGAATTCTTATACCGTTTGCAGCCCTAACAACAAAACCAAAATGCTGAAAGAAAATGAGTTTGGGCATACTTACAGTTTAACATTCTGGCCCGCGGGATATTTTGGCATTCCCGAAAGCGAATCCATCGTGAGGATCGACTATTCCTTCCAAAATGAAGACGGGACACTTGTGTTGCAGGAAACCGCAGAAGATGAAACCGAATCTCCTTTCCTGTATGAATTTATCTGTAAGTAAAGGAAGTCACTTCAATTTTAATCAAACAAAAAATTAGAATTTATGCAAAACATATATAGATTGATTGGCAGGAAAATACTCTTGCTTTCACTCATAATATTTACAGTTGGAAGTGCTTCGGTATGCGGACAAGAACTTAATTCAAACGTTCGTGTTGCTGATGTGGGAATAGTTGTAGATAACTACGGCAACCCGATTCCTAATGTAAAAATTCAAAAGAAGGGAAGCGATGCAAGTGTCTCTTCAAATGAACAAGGACAATTTGAACTAAACGTAAAAGAAGGAGAAGTGATTATTCTTTCGCACCCTGACTTTTACGAGAAAATCATCGAAATAACTTCCGGGCTGAAAACCGATGCAGGCACAAAGTTCCAGATGATTGAAAAATACCTGGAAAAACCCGGGCAACTGGATGTGTTGTATGGTACTACGGATAAAAATGCCTATTTGGGGGCAGCATCAACCATTTACAACAACGAACTGAGCAGTACATTGTCCAACACAATTATCGGTTCTTTTGCCGGTCGGCTGCCGGGTTTGTACGTTGAGCAACATCATGGGTTCAGAAGCCCGTCAACAAATGCCAACGCAACACAGGATTTGATCGGATGGGTACCGGTAACCGGCCAGGGATTATCAAGCGATAATACACAGTTTTATCTGAATTCCCGGGGTATGGCACCCGTAACGGTTGTGGATGGTATTCAACGCGAATTGTTCTCACTCGATCCTGAAGACATTGAATCGGTTTCGATCCAAAGAGATGCGCTGTCATCCATTTTACTAGGGATGAGAAGCTCGCGGGGAGTATTGCTTATTACCACCAAGAAACCAACCAAAGGAAAGTTCCAGCTTTCGTTTACCGGTAAATACGGAGTTCAAAGTGCCATTAATACACCCGATGCACTTCCGGCGTACCAATACGCTTATTTACTGAATGAAGCGCTGCAAAACGATGGAAAGTCAGCCGCCTACACCGCAGATGATTTTGAGGCTTTCAGAAACGGCACAAACGCTTTCACTCATCCGGATAACGACTGGTACAACACCGCGCTAAACGAAACAGCTCCTATTCAGAGTTACAACTTAAACGTAACCGGTGGAAGTAAATCGGCAAGTTATTATGTAAGCATCGGCTATTTTAACCAGGAAGGATTGTTTCGTACCTCGTCAGACAATTCGTACGACACCAATTTAAGCCTCGACAGGTACATGATCAGTTCAAAACTGGATATTGATGTAACCAAAGAATTCAATATCGGTGTTACCATTATTGGCCGGATTGAACAGGGAAACCAGCCAGGGACCGGTTATGCGAACCTGCTGAGCGATCTCTATCAGACTCCCAACAGTGCCTACCCCGTTCTTAACCCTGACGGTTCGTATGGAGGAAATGTATCGTTCTCAAACAACATTTACTCGCAAACAATTAACTCAGGCTATATCTCGGATGAATCGCGCGATATTATGGCAAACCTTAACCTGAAATACGATCTTTCCGGTTTTCTGAAAGGCTTGTCGGCAACTGCCACTACCAATATATCGTCGCAAAACAAGGGAGCCATCTTTCGTAATAAACGAAGCCTGGTTTACGAATATGTCCCTTCAGAAGACGGAAGCACAGCTTCCTACGATCCCTTTGGGGTACTTTCCTCGCAGTCAAACAATTTTGTGGCTGTTTCAAACGCAACCTACTGGTATGGTCAACTGGCACTTAACTACCAATTTAGCAGTGGCGACCACAATGTTGATGCATCATTGGTAGGCGATATGCAAAGTATCCTTCTGAACTATGACCTGCCGATGCGCCCTGCCAATATTACTGCAAAAGCAAAATACAATTACGCTCAAAAATATTTTGTTGAAGCAGCCGTTAACCAGAGCCATTACAACCGGTACATGCCCGGAAAACAATGGGGAACTTTTTATGCCGCCGGACTGGGATGGGACGTAAGCAAAGAAGAATTTCTGTCGGATGCAAACTGGCTGAATCAACTCAAAATAAGAACTGTATTTGGCCAAACCGGTAACGGAATGGAAAATTCAGGCTATTATTTGTGGCGTCAAACTTTCAGGCAAAGTGTGATGGATTACACCTACCCTCAGGGTTATGCCCAGGGACTGGGAGTAGCAACAATTGACAATGCACCTCTTGCAAACGAAAATATTACCTGGGAAAAAGCCTATAAACTAAATGTGGGAACCGACATTAGCCTGTTTGATAACCACCTGGCAATTACAGCTGATTATTACCGCGATAAATATTACGATTTACTACAAATCAGAGGAAAAGATATTGCACTGCTTGGCTTTGCCTACCCTGCCGAAAACATTGGCAAAAAACTGTTTAAAGGCGGAGAAGCAAGCATTACGTATCAAAACAACATTGGCAACTTTAATTATTATGTAACCGCCAATTGGGGAATTAATGCATCGGAGGTATTGTTTATTGACGAGCAGTACAAACAGGAAGAATACAACAAAATAACCGGCCAGCCCAACGGGGCGCTTTTTGGCCTGGTTGCTGATGGTTTTTTCAATACTCCTGAAGAAATTGAACAAAGTGCCGTAATCGAAGGATTCGACATTATTCCGGGCGACATTAAATACGTTGATTTGAACAACGATGGGGTTATTAACCAATACGATCAAACTGTAATTGCCAACAAAAAGCCCTTGTCGTATTACGGATTAACTACCGGATTTAATTTTGCCGGTTTCGATTTTCATGTACTGTTTCAGGGAGCCTACAACCGCGACCTGTACATGGGCGACAATACGCTGATGGCCGGATTCCAGGGCTACGGACAAAGCTACGGGCAGGCCTATACACACATGATGGACCGATGGACACCAGAAACAAAGGAAACCGCAAAGTATCCGCGTCTTTCGGCCGGTGGCAATACCTATAACATGAGTCCCAACTACTGGGCAACATCTTTCTGGGTGAAATCAGGAAATTATTTCAGGGTAAAAGACATTTACCTGGCTTATACCCTGCCTCAGTCAATTAGCGATCGTGTTTTTGGAGGCACGCAAGTTAAATTCTTTGTAAGCGGTCAGAATGTTTTCACAAAAGCCGCCTACGACCTGGTTGATCCGGAAATCACCAATTTCGGGAACTACCCTGCTCAACGCGTATTAAGTACCGGAGTAAATATTAAGTTCTAACCTGAATATTAAAAAATTATAAGAAATGAAAATTAACAAATATATTCTGATGTTGGGAGTTGCCTGGGCACTGTTGAATACTTCATGTACAAATGACTATGAGGATGTTCCGCTGGAACAATTCACCCTCGATTTCGTGTTTTCTGAAACCGATTCGCTGGGTGGTCAGGCTTACCAGTATCTAAATTCAGTGTATTCGTATATGCTGAATGGCCACAACAGGGTTGGCGGCGATTATCTCGATGCAGCTACCGACGATGCCATATCATCATCATTAACCGAAAATGATGTTTATAAACTGGCAACCGGGCAATATACCGCTGCCAGCACAATAGGTTCCGACATGCGCTGGAGCCAGTATTACGCAGGAATCAGAACGGCCACTACTTTTATAACCAACATTGACAGGGTCCCGCTGATGGATACCTTCAATGACGGGCAACCTTTAAACAGGGCCTGGAAAAGTGAAGCCCGTTTTATCCGCGCCCTTCAGTATTTTGAATTAATTAAACGTTATGGCGGCGTACCACTTCTCGGTGATCATGTTTATCAGTTAGGGGAAGATCTTGAATTGCCGCGAAATTCGTTTGAAGATTGTGTTGACTACATCGTTAGCGAACTTGATGCCATTAAAGACAGTTTAAGGACCGCTCCGATTACCGATCTTTCCACAAAAGGACATGCCGTTACACGCGAGGCAGCCATGGCATTAAAAGCACGGGTTTTGCTTTATGCCGCAAGCCCTTTATTTAATGGTGGAAATATTGATGTTGCAAATGCATTAACCGGTTATACCGATTACAGTGCTGAAAGATGGAAACAGGCAGCAGATGCAGCCAAATATTTTATCGACAATTATACTTTCCATCACCTATTGGGCGAATTCGACAAAGTATTTATTGAAGATGCCAATCCTGAGATTATTTTCTTCCGCCAGGGAGGTAATAACAAGAGTATTGAAACCGCCAACGGCCCGGTCGGGTTTAGCAGTCAAAATCTGGGAAATGGCAGAACCAGTCCTTCTCAGAACCTGGTAGATGCTTTCCCGATGCTGGATGGAAAATCAATTTCCGATACCTCTTCGGCCTATAGGTATAGTCCATCCAATATGTACGAGAACCGTGATCCTCGTTTAAAGAAAACCGTACTTTATAACGGAGCATCGTGGCTAAATACCACCCTGGAAACCTTTCAGGATGGCGTGAGCAACCCTGCAGGTGCCACTCAAAAAACAAAAACCAGTTACTACCTGCGAAAATTTATGGGGCCATTCGAAAATCAGGCAAACTACTACGACGTACGCCACAACTGGATTTCGTTTCGTTATGCCGAAGTACTGCTGAATTTTGCCGAAGCACAGAATGAATATGCCGGCCCCGGAGACGATGTTTACCAGGCAATAAAAGACTTGCGTGCAAGAGCCGGTATTGAAGCCGGAACCGATGGAATGTACGGCTTAAAAACCGGAATGAGCAAAGACGAAATGAGGACCGCTATTCAAAACGAAAGAAGAATAGAACTTGCGTTTGAAGAACACCGCTACTGGGACATCAGACGATGGAAAATAGCAGAAGACATTCTTGCCAACCCGGTTGAAGGACTGGTAATTATTAATAGCAGCGGAACCATGATTCCCAATTTTGTAGATGTACTGACTCCTGTTTTCCGGGAACGACAATATTTATATCCCATTCCTTATTCTGAAGTAATCAAAAACCGGAACATGGTTCAAAATCCTGGCTGGGAATGATCGGGATTAACAATATAAATGTCAATACATTGAATATGAAACGAGTCCCGAGTGCTCGGGACGAGTTCCATACGATACCTTATAAATAAATAATCATAATCGTATGAAAAAAATATTTTTATTACTAATAAGCATACAATTCTTCCAGGTAGTACTGGCACAACAGATTACCGTAACTGGAATTGTATCATCTTCCGATGGCGAATTACTTCCGGGCGTAAATGTTGTTATTGAAGGAACAACCATTGGAACAACAACTGATTTTGACGGGAAATATCAAATCTCAGTCAGCAAAGGAGAAAAACTGATTTACTCTTTCATCGGATTTAAGAAAGAGGAAAAAACAGTAAGCGACCAAAAGGTTATTGATGTTGTTTTGGCTCCCGACCTTAATGACCTGGAAGAAGTGGTAGTGGTTGGCTACGGCGAAACCAAACGAATCACCAATACCGGTTCGGTGAGTGCAATTCAGGCGAGGGAACTGAGAACCATTCCAACATCGAGTGTGCAAAATGCCCTGTATGGTAAAATGCCCGGCTTTTTTACGCAACAGCGCTCGGGACAACCCGGTAAAGATGCATCCGACTTTTTTATCCGGGGAGCAAGTTCTTTGAACTCTGAAGGAAATCAACCGCTTATTATTGTGGATGATGTTCAGTATTCGTTTGACCAGTTGTCGCAGATAAACGTAAACGAAATTGAAAGTATTTCGATCCTGAAAGATGCTTCAACAACTGCCGTTTACGGTATTAAGGGTGCAAACGGTGTACTGGTTGTTAAAACCCGTCGCGGAAAAGAAGGAAAACCAAAAGTAAACCTTCGTGTTGAAAGCGGAATGCAAACTCCGGTCCGGAAACCAAAATTCCTGGATTCGTACCAAACGGCTATGTTGGTAAACGAAGCCTATGCAAACGACGGCCTGCAACCAAAATTTTCGCAGCAGGACCTTGATTTATTTCAAAGTGGAAACGATCCGTACGGCCACCCCGATGTGGACTGGTATGATGAGATATTTAAAAAAGTGGCTTTCCAGCACAATGCCAATATCGATTTTTCGGGTGGAACCGAACGTTTAAAGTATTTTATTTCGGGTGGAGCCTTTACCCAGAATGGGTTGATTAAGGATTTTAACGACCCATACAACGAATTAAATACCAACTACTTTTACCGCAGGTTCGACTACCGTACCAACCTCGACTTTGATGTAACAAAATCGCTAAAATTAAGACTCGACATTACATCACGCTTCGGGAATATAAATCAACCACGCGGACAAAACGTTGTAGGGGAAATTTACAACTTCTCTAAAATACATCCTTATTCGTCGCCTGTAATGAATCCGAATGGTACTTATTCTTATGCCTACGATACCGACGAGAAACTGCCTACCATAAATGCAAGAATAGCAAACGGCGGTTACGAGCGTATTCGCCGCTCAGACTACAATGTACTGTTTGGCGCCACGCAAAAACTCAACTTTTTACTCGACGGTCTCGAAGCCTCTGCCCGGGTAGCTTTTTCAAGTATTGAAGAAAATAACCGCCAGGTTTTCAGGAGCTCGTTCCCGACGTACCATTACGATGCAGAAAACGACAGTTACAGCATCGACCCAAGAGGACAATACGCCTATGGCAGCTATGCTGTTTTAGGCTCGCAGAACAGGTTTGAGAAAGACTTGAACATACAGGCATTTTTACATTACGACAAACAAATTCTGTTTGACCATAACCTGAATGTGATGTTACTTTACAACCGCCAAAGTAAAACATCGCAGGCCAGTGTTCCGCAGAATTTTGAAGGCTACACGGCAAAAATCAGTTACAATTACAAGGATAAATACCTGATTGATTTTAACGGTGCATATAACGGTACCGACCGTTTTGGGAAAGACAACCGTTATGGATTTTTCCCTGCCGTAGGTGCCGGTTATGCCATTTCTGAAGAACCGTTTTTTAAAGAAACATTCTCGAATGTACAGCTCTTCAAAATCAGGGCTTCTTACGGGTTGGTAGGATCTGATATTGCACCCGGAGACCGTTACCTTTACCGGCAGGTTTACCAAAACGGCGGTGGCTATTATTTTGGTGAAAGCGTGTGGACATCAGCTTACCCTTCAGTTTATGAGGGTAGTTTAGGAAACAACAACGTTACCTGGGAAAAGGCCCGGAAGTTTGATGTTGGTATTGATGCCAATTTATTTGAAAAACTGTCGCTTACCGTTGACTACTTCTACGATTACAGGTTTGACCAATTGGTTACCAAACAAGATATTCCTGCTATTTTGGGAATTGGAATATCGCCATCTAATGTGGCAGAAACCGAGAATCGCGGATTTGACGGAAAAATTGACTTTCAAACCAAAATTTTCCGCGACATTCATTTTAACACAAGCTTTGTATTTTCATATGCTAAAAACAAGGTATTGTATAAAGCCGAGGCAGAGCAGGCTTATCCCTGGTTACAGGAAACCGGCCGCCCTATCGGACAACCGTTTGGCTACACCTTTACCGGTTTTTACAGCGAAGCTGATATAGCCGGATTAAACGACGGTAATCCGGATAACGACGTAGCCGTTCCGTTGAACGACGTTCCGGTACAAGCGGGCGATCTGAAGTATGCCGACCTGAATAACGACGGTGTTATTGACAATTTTGACCGTGGCCCGATTGGGAAACCAAACCTTCCGAACACTACTTTAGGATGGTCGTTGGGTGGTTACTTCAAAGGATTTACGGTTAATGTACTGTTCCAGGGTTCATTCAATTACAGCTTTAGCGTAGTAGGTACCGGAATTGAGCCGTTTAAAAGTCAGTTTCAGCCCATACACCTCGACCGTTGGACTGCGGAAACAGCTGAAACAGCAACATTCCCAAGGCTGACAAGCAACCCAACTACCGTAAACAGTGGTTCGGCTTACATGTCTGACTTCTGGCTGGTAGATGCCTGGTATATCCGGCTAAAAACCATTGACATTGGTTACCAGATACCACAACGTATTCTGCCTTTCAATCTTAACGGGGCACGTTTATACATGAATGCGTACAACCTTTTAACCTGGACCAGCTACGACAAGTATCAGCAGGATCCGGAGATTTCAACCAATACCGCCGGCGATGCATACATGAACCAGCGGGTTGTTAACTTAGGGCTTCAGATTACATTTTAGGCCCGTTAAATAAAAATCAGGTAAATTTGGGGGAAGCAGATAAGCTTCTCCCAATTTTGCTTGTTTCATTTTTAAAACAATGTATTGATATGAAACGAACATGAATTTTCTTCATTCCAAATTCAAAAACAAGAATGGATAAATTTTATGAGAGAGCGACGGATGGAGCGCTTCCATCTGTCAAATTTGAATTTTTAAATTATCCGAAAATTAAAATTTATACAGATGAAATGCCAAAAAAATTATTTCGCAATATTTATTTTGCTGCTTGTTAGTTCTTCCGCCAGTGCCAAAGTTCGTTTACCTCATTTCTTTTCGGATAATATGGTGCTTCAGCGCGACAGGAACATTACCATTTGGGGAAAAGCGGATGAAAAGGAGAAAATCGCAGTTTCTTTTAATGGCTTTGTAGCATCAACCGTGGCAGGAGCAGATGGTAAATGGAAAACGGAATTGCCGGCGATGAAACAGGGCGGTCCCTTTGAAATGACAATTTCGGGAGATAATAATACGCTTGTTTTAAAAAACATACTAATCGGGGATGTGTGGATTTGCAGCGGCCAGTCGAACATGGAATTTAACCTGGATGGCGATTTAACCGCTGACGAAGCAATTAAAAACTCCGAAAATTCAAAGATCCGCTTACTTACGATCCCCAAAACAATTCAAACAAAAGAGAGGTATGATGTTGAAGAAACTTCCTGGGTGGAATGTAATCCCTCAACTTCGGCACATTTTTCGGCCGTTGGATATTTCTTTGGGAAAAAGTTACAGGAAGACCTTGATGTACCGATCGGCCTGATTAATTCATCGTGGGGAGGAACCGATATTGAACCCTGGACCAGTTGGGAAGCTTCAATGAACAACGATGAATATGCTCCGTTTTCAGGAAAAACACTGGAAGAGGCAGCTGGTTTTACTTCAGAAAATATGGAGCGCTTTAAAGCTGCCATGGAAAACGACCCTGCCATAACTGCGAAATGGTACGATCCGCAGGTAAAAATAAAAGGCTGGGAAAAAATGGAAGTTCCCAAAGCCTGGGATGGCAGTCTGGAAAACGAAGATGGAATTATATGGTTTCGAAAGGAAATTAAACTGCCGGCCCATGTTGAAAATGTTGCGGGAAAAATTCAGCTCGGTGCAATTGATGATGAAGACATTACATGGGTTAACGGACAAAAAGTGGGATCGATAGCGCTTTGGCTCGCTAATCGTGAATACGAAATTAAACCCGGAATATTAAAGCCCGGAAAAAATACCATCATGGTACGGATAAAAGATACCGGGTCAATTGGCGGAATGTTTGGCGAAGCCGATCAACTTTTCCTGGAAGTAAACGGAGAGAAATATCCGCTGGCCGGGCAATGGGATTATAAACCGTCGGTATTAAGCTCTGAATTCGGTTTTAGTTCAGCCGGGACCAGCCCCAACGGTTTTGCCGCACTGCTTTACAACGGAATGATTCACCCGATGGTAGGCATGGGCATAAAAGGTGTGATTTGGTACCAGGGCGAAAACAACGCCGGCGAAGCTTACCGCTACCGGAAACTCTTCCCTATCCTGATTAACGACTGGAGGAAACAATGGGGCTACGATTTCCCGTTTTTGTGGGTGCAACTGGCAAGTTTTATGGCCCTGGACGAGCAACCTTCGGAAAGTGAATGGGCTGAATTGCGCGAAGCCCAAAACATGACTCTCTCGTTACCCAAAACAGGACAGGCAGTTATTACCGACATTGGCGAAGCTTTTGATATTCACCCCAGAAATAAAAAAGATGTAGGTTTCAGGTTAGCGCATACCGCACTTAATGTAGCGTATGGGGAAGATGTACTACCTTCGGGGCTGGTATTTGAAAAAATGGAAAAAACGGGAAATCAGTTGATACTTTCGTTTTCAAATTTGGGCAAAGGACTTTCAACCAGCGACAAAAGTAAATACGCTTATGTAAAAGGATTTGCTATTGCGGGCGAAGATAAAACGTTTCACTGGGCACAAGCTTATATTTCAAACAACAAAGTGATTGTTTGGAGCGATCAGGTGAAAAATCCTGTGGCAGTACGCTACGGATGGGCCAATAACCCGATTGAGATCAATCTTGTTAACAGCGACGGATTATTGGCGTCGCCGTTTCGGACGGATAACTGGAAAGGGATAACAGAACCAAAGTAAATATTACAACTCAAAAACATTAGTATGAATAAGTTTCTTTCAATATTTGTAATCGTAACAGCAAGCTTTTGCTCCGTTCTGTCAGTTAAAGCTGCCGACGTAACGCAAACAACCACCTTTAGCCAATCGATGAATAAAGATATTGGAGTGGTGGTTATTACACCCGAAAATTACACCACGGATGAAAATTACCCGGTACTTTATTTATTACATGGCTACAGTGGAAACCAAAACGACTGGATTACAAAAGTGCCCGAAATAAAAGACTATGCCGACCAGTATCGGTTTATTATTGTTTGCCCCGACGGAGGTTTTTCGAGCTGGTATTTCGATAGCCCCGTTGACAAAAACTGGATGTATGAAACCTATGTTTCGGATGAACTTATTAAGTGGGTAGATAAAAACTACAGCACAAAAGCAGCTCCCGCAGGCCGGGCAATTACCGGATTAAGCATGGGTGGGCACGGTGCTTTGTACCTGGCATTTCGCCACCAGGATGTGTTTGGGGCTGCCGGAAGTATGAGTGGCGGTATAGATATACGACCGTTCCCAAATAACTGGGAACTTTCTAAACGATTGGGAAACTATGCTGAAAACAAAGAAAACTGGGAAGAAAATTCGGTTATCAATCTCGTTTATAAACTAAGTCCGAATTCCCTGCAAATTACATTCGACTGCGGAACAAGTGACTTCTTTTATAACGTAAATTGCCGCTTACACGAAAAATTGATGGAACGTAATATTCCTCACGATTTCACAGTTCGGCCCGGTGGGCACACCTGGGAATACTGGACAAACTCAATTGCTTTTCAGGCGGTGTTTTTTCATCATTTTTTTGACCAGAGTACAGACAAATAATTGATAGCATGAAACGAACATGAAATTTTTCATTTAAAAATTACAAAAACAAGAATGAATAAATTTTATGAGAGAGCGACGGATGGAGCGGTTCCATCTATCAAATTTGAATTTTTAAATTATCCGAAAATTAAAATTTATACAGATGAAACGAGCCCAGAGTGCTCGGGACGAGTTCCATTTTATTCCTTAGAAAGCAAACAATTTTAATAACATGAAATTTATAGTTTCTTTGAACTTTTTGTTTCTCTGGTGTACTTTCTTGTCCACCGCACAGCAACAAAGCATACAATTGGAAGATGAGCCAAATGTACAGCTCCGGTATTTTCAGGTAAAACCCGAAATAGTAAGCCTTAAAACCTCGCTGCTTTTTGTACCTGGCTCCGAAACACCTACCCGGGATTTTAGCTCGCTGGCCTCATTCTTTACCGAAAAGGGGATGGCTGTTTTTAAACTGGATGTATCAAAATCTACTTCACCTGCTTTAGCAATTGAAAAAGCATTTTTGTATTTGCAAGAAAACAGTTCGGAACTAAACATTAATCCCAATAATATTGGCCTGGTAACTTACAAAGGAGAATCTATTTTAAGTGCATTACCTGATGTTCCTGCAAAATATATCATTTCTGTTCAGCAGGAATTAAAGGCAATTAAAGGCAAAAAACTCAGTTTCTCCGATCAAATTCCGGTGCTGCTGTTGACAAGTTCGAAGCAGCAAACCAACAAAAACTTACTTGCTTCTTTCAACAAACTTTCAGAACGTGGAAATGCGGCCGGCCTTTTGTTTACCGGCGATGAACATGCAGACTCGGCAGAAACAAATTTAAAGCTGGTTTACGACTGGATTGCAGGCTTTGGAGGCTTGGAGCCTTTGTTAAATGAAAAAACCGAAGCCCAGAAAAAGGCGGATGACTGGATAAAATTCCAGGAGTACCTGGAACATCTTTTACACACCGACTGGCCTTTACGTCAGCGCTTTGCAGATGATAACAAGAAATTAAAACAACAAGCAGCTGACCCCGGGCGTGTGGTTTTTATGGGAAACTCAATTACCGAGGGCTGGATAAATACCGATCGGGAGTTTTTTGATAAAAATCCGTATGTAAACCGGGGAATCGGGGGACAAACTACTTCGCAAATGCTTGTTCGCTTTCGTAATGATGTGGTTGAGCTGAAACCAAAGGCTGTAGTTATTCTGGCCGGCACAAACGACATTGCCGAAAATACCGGCCCCATTTCGCTAGAAGATGTATTTGGCAACCTTGTTTCGATGGCTGAATTGGCAAAATCGAACGGAATCAAGGTTTATATCTGTTCGGTGCTTCCGGCATTTGATTACCCCTGGAAACCGGGATTGGAACCGGCACCCAAAATTATGAAACTGAATAAAATGCTGCAAGAATACACTCAATCAAACAACTGCATTTATGTTGATTATTTTTCTGCCATGGTGGACGATCGCATGGGAATGAAAGCAGAATATTCGGCCGATGGTGTTCACCCGAATTTAAAGGGATACAAAGTGATGGAACCTATACTTCAGAAAGCTTTGCAGGAAAAGTAGCGTTGACTTGAACGACAATTAACAGTAAATATTTCGAATATCTAAACGAAAAGTCCGACCTATGTCAAAAAATATCTTCATCCTTATATTGGTTCTTATCGGCATTCTTCAGCAGGCTACATACGCACAGAACCTGAACCAAAGTGAATACAGAAAGAGCTGGAATGCCAGCTGGATAACCACTCCGCATACTGAAGGAAATACGTATGGTGTTTATTATTTCAGAAAAAATATAGAGTTGAAAGAGAAGCCGGAGCAATTTATCATTCATGTTTCGGCCGACAACCGGTATAAACTTTTTGCAAATGGCCAATTGGTTTCACTGGGGCCTGCCCGTGGCGATATTTATTTCTGGAATTATGAAACCGTGGATTTAGCACCTTTTATGAAGGGGGGAAAAAACAATGTTTCGGCTTTGGTTTGGAACGAGGGAGAACTACGGCCGGAAGCCCAGGTTAGTGTACGCACGGGTTTTATTCTACAGGGGAACACCGAAAAAGAAGACATCCTGAATACCAACGAAAGCTGGAAATGCAAGCAAGATTTGGGTTACAGTGCCGCACCAAGCATTTTTTGTGCCAGTACTGGCGAAATGGTTGACATGAACAAAAGTGTAATGAACTGGAACTCCCCCACCCTGGACGACAGTAGCTGGGCAACCGCAAAAGTTGTAACACGCGGGTTGGTAAAAGGCGAATGGGACGGCTTTGGCTGGATGTTGGTGCCTTCCTCCCTGCCACAAATGGAAATGAAATACGACCGGATCAGTCGTTTACGCAAAATAGAGGGAATGTCTGTTCCTGCTGGTTTCCCGGAAAGAAAAACAGATGTAACCATTCCGGCACATTCAAAAATTACGATGTTACTCGACCAAACTTACCTCACAAATGCTTATCTCACCCTTACTTTCAGCAAAGGTAAAAATACCCGGATCGGGATAAAATATGCTGAAACCCTGATGGATGAATTTACCGAATTTGGTGCCCGCAAAAGCAATCGTGATGAAATAGAAGGTAAAATATTTTATGGCCGCCGGGACAGTATTGTTTCAAACGGAGAAGAAAACCAAAGCTTTACAACCTTATACTGGCGCACCTTCCGTTATATTCAGCTATCTGTTCAAACCGAAGGCGAACCGCTTACCATAAAAGATATTTACGGCACTTTCTCCGGCTATCCGTTTCAACAAGAGTCGGTTTTCAACACACAAAACAAAGAGATCAACAAGATGCTCGAAATTGGCTGGCGAACCGCCCGGCTATGTGCGATGGACACCTACTGGGATTGCCCGTACTACGAGCAACTGCAATACATTGGCGACACCCGGATTCAGGCGATGATTACTTATTACAACACCAGCGACGATCGTTTGGCACGCAATGCACTTACCTTAATGGATCATTCGCGTTTACCCGAAGGCGTTACCTTAAGCCGCTACCCGTCGAAAGGTACGCAGGTTATTTCAACCTTTTCGCTGTGGTATATTGGTATGCTGCACGACTATTGGATGTATCGTCCGGATGCTGAATTTGTTAAACAGAAACTCGCCGGAACAAGATCCATCCTCGATTTTTTTGGTAAGTATCAGCAGAAAGACGGGTCGCTAAAAGATACGCCCTACTGGAATTTTGTGGACTGGGCCAATGGCGAAGGCTGGTTTATTGGTATTTCGCCCAAAGGCCCCGACGGAAGTTCGGCTATAATCGATATGCAGTTGTTGTGGGCTTATCAGTGGGCTGCAACACTGGAATCGGAACTGGGAATGCCGGCCTACGCTGAGCTGTATAATCAAAAAACCCAACAACTGAAGGAAACAATTCAGGACAAATACTGGGATTCGTCGAGAAATTTGTATTCTGATACAAGTGAGAAGAAATACTTTTCGCAACATGCCAATTCGCTGGCTATTTTAACCGGCCTTGTTGAACCGGACAATGTGAAATCAATTTGTAACAGTTTACTGAACGACAAGTCGTTAACCCAGTGTACGCTCTATTTTAGTTATTACCTGTTTCAGGCTTTGGTGAAAGGTGGAATGGGAAACGACTATATAAACTGGCTCGATGTGTGGAGAAATGCGATGAACGAAGGGATGACAACCTGGCCCGAGTACTCAAACCTGGAATACACCCGATCCGAATGCCATGCATGGTCGAGCAGTCCGAACATTGAATTTTACAGAACAGTACTCGGAATAGACAGTAATGCGCCCGGTTTCTCGTCGATAAAAATTGAACCACACTTAGGCACATTAACAAAGGTAAGCGGCGAAATTCCTCATCCAAACGGGACGATTGCAGTAAAATATGAATTGTCTGATTCTAAATGGAAAATTGATATTAGTATTCCACCAAACACCTCCGGAATATTTATTTGGGATGGAAAGCCCCTTGAATTAAAAGGAGGAAACAATTTATTCGAATTCTAAGAATTTAGCAATCCAACCTGGGAAAACCGAACAGATCGGAGTTTTGGGTGCAAAAAGAGCCACACAAATTGTGCAGCTCTCGTTGTTTAATAACTAATCAATACTTCTCTGAAGTGATTTATTTATTTTGCCTCGTGATACATCAGGTTAACAAGCGAAATGGTGTATTGCTTTTTGGTGGACGAATAAGAAATTTTATAATCCGATGCATACCAACCGCTTTTTTGGTAGGCTTCAGGTTGAGGAATCGGAATAATTTCATCGGGCATTGAAAGCAAATATTCCCGGGTAATCATTGGTTCCCAGAAAACGAACTCTTGATTATACGATCCCCAAATAAATGTTTTTGTAAAGGTGGCTCCGCTTAACTCCGGAGAGGTTACATCAACCCAATGCGCTCCCATTCCCGGAACCAGGCCTTTCAACTCCATGTGCAAAGGAGGAATATACTTGCTATCCGGTGCCGGATCTAAATAGGTTGTATCCATCGGCGGAATATCCATTCTTGCCTCATTAGAAATTATGTAAAAATGAATATCAAAATGCGGCAAATCGTAAATTCCGGGAGGTTCGTGCCCCATCGGGTTCCAGTCAAACAACACATGTGTATAAAAGTTACTTCCTTTCCCCTTTGGCAACTCGAAAACATATTGCATCATTTCGTTGGGTAGTTTTTCCAATGCTTTTGCTGAAATATTTATCCCCACCTCCAACGGAACTCCATCTTTATCCTGGGTTACAAAAGCTCTCACTACACCATTTCCTACCGCACTGGTAGAACTGTAAAAGGTATTCATTGAAGCATCCTTCAACGCTGTTAGTCCTTCATCTTCCGATGAAATAATCTCTTCTTTTTGACAGGCGTTCAAACCCCACAAGGAAATTACGAACAGTAAAATCCAACTCTTTTTGATTGTTTTATTCATAATGTTTAATTTTTTAGACGATGAAATTTACGACAAAACAATCGCAAAGAGGCTGTCCCAAAAGGGCGGCCTCTTGTTTTAGGCGGCCAGATGTAAATTTGTATGCAATTTGATTTTTGGATGTTTTTTGGATTGTGATAAGCTGGGTGATTGCATAATAATGAGA
>JBKEDN010000244.1:0-35028 GCA_047975435.1 Draconibacterium sp.
ACCAATGAAATTATGGCTGAAAATTGAACGAAAAGGAAAATGATGATTGAAAATGGATGGCAACTTCATTAACAGAAGAATAGACATGCTTCATAAAACTAATTTTTAGAGGTTACCATTAATACAACCAAACGGAAAATGTAACATTCCTGCATTAAGAATATTTAGCGGATATGGAAGTCCACCAATTTTATACGACTCGCCTTCTTTGAAATATTTTGGATGCAGCTCATTCCCATTTGGAAGAACCCGCCTGATTGAAATGGTATTTCGTACCATATCAACGGTTGAATCCACAACCAGCAACTCAACTGAGGCTTCAAAATTACTATAGTTGGCAGTAACCAGGGTCATCCCGGTTTCTCCGGATAAAGTAAGCAGGCCATTTTCATCAATCTTTGCAACACTGGTATCGGTAACACTCCAGTTATAACCAGCATCCTGATGTTTAACCCCGTTTGTTTTGTAGCTGGCGGTATATTGAATCGGATCGTGGCCTGTGTAAACAGTCATATCATCAGGAGTAATGGTGAGCTGTTTCCCCCGATTGTTTTGTTTGTCTTTTTCTTTCTGAATTTTTTCTTTCTTCGCGCGGGTTTCATAAACCGTAATTTTAGCTGTGTCTGCCAAATCGCCTAAACGAGCGATAATAATTCCTTTTCCCGGTATCTCGGATGAATAAAACTGATTGGGCACCGAGTCGGAAAAAATGCCAACTTCCATTGGTTCAACCCACCATTCAAAGGTAGTGTCGGTTTTTATACCAACAGTATCGATGTAAAATGCCCGAAGTTCAACCGAATCGGAAATTTCAACCCGGATATTATCGGGAACTATTTTGATTTTAGGATACACATCTTCCATTGTATCGTGGTCATCGGTTTTTGGAGTTCCGGTTACAAGCAAATGAACGGAGTCTCTCAGGTCTTTGTATTTGGCAATTAAATAACCTTCTCCGGGATGATTGGCGACTAACAATCCGTTTTTATCCACTTTCCCGAGATAGCCAGGTTCGGTTATCCATCCAATTTTTGCATCAGAAACCAGGTTTCCGCCGCTTGTGAATTCGGCAGTTACAAGGGTGTCTGCCATTGGATCGAGCGTAATATCGCCTATTGTAATTTTAAGCGATTCCTGGCTTCGGGCAGCAAAGCCAAGTAATAAAGCTATTATAAACAGGCAGGGTTTTGTGAACTGGTAGAAATTTTTCATACTTCTTATGTTTTTAATTCTTAGTGCTTATTTATAACAAATGTTTCTTTACGGAAAGAAACACAGAACTCGTTTTAAAATTCCCGGCGATCGTCCTTACAGTATTTTCAAGGTTTGATACGAAAAAATCATATCAATTTACTGAAAATCAGTTTAAAAAGCAAGATGTGTGCCGATTAGTCGGTACCATCTCCCGGGAAAAGTTGAATAAAAATTATTTGCGTCCTTCTTATTAATATTCCTGATTCGCCGAAAAGGTAATCTTTGTTTGTGGTTGTTTTGTTTTTGGGGGGGGCTTCAGAGGTTTGTAATACATCCGTTAATGGAGTGCATAAAATAATGCGAAAACGTACAGAGCCGATTTTTAAGATGAAGAGAACCCCGGCAGGTATTTTTTTCGTATAACAAACAAAAGTGAAAACACTTAAAAACGGAAAGTGTTATGAATTGCTGGAGAAAGCCATGTATGAAAGGGAATCCGGTTTGTTTACCGGAAGATAAACAGTTAAAAATTAATAGTTATGGGAGCACTTATAGCATACGGCGTCCTGTTGCTGATTGTAGTTGCAATCGTTCTGTTTTTGAGCTATCAGGATGTAAAACATAACGGATAAAAAGGTGCTGGTTTTAACAGATCAGAGATATTTCCTTTTTGTTACTTGGGGCAGTAAAACCTGGGAAAGGGAAAGTATGTGTTTCTCTGATTTTTATTTTTAACGTTTTTCAGAAAAGGGGTTTTATTCAAAAAAAGAGCCTCTCATGGGACTCGAACCCACGACCTGCTCATTACGAATGAGCTGCTCTACCAGCTGAGCTAAAGAGGCAATTCTGATGCATACGAAGTAAATAATTTAAGCGCGAATTCACAAGAGGGTAAAAGCGTATTTTCGTGTAATAAGGTGTTTTGCTTTTTCACTTTATTCACTGAATCCTAAAATAAAAGGAGTAAAATCGTTGGCTTCTTTGCGTAGATTACACCTTATGGAAATTGAGGGGCACTTTTGCAATTCTTCCGGATATAAACAGTTGGTGTTTGATAAGTTTCTTTTAACTAATGGATTAGCTCTCCGGATTAGTTGTAATTTCAATCCGGTTCATTTTGATGCATAAAAGTATAACAAACTAAAACCGGATGTTATGGCAGCAATTATTACTTACATGGTTTTGTTGTTGATGGTGGTATCAGTAGTGATGTATTTAAGCTATCGTGATTTGAAACAAGGTCGCTAGAATACCAGGAGAAGTTCTGAATACCTCCGATTGATGGATTGAGTTTCAAAAGCTCAATCAAGGAAAATTTGCCCTTTGACTCAAAAACTTCCAGCCTGATATTTGAATATCAAAATCTCCTTTTTCTTAAAAACGTTTGTTCAAAGTGGTACCGTATATCTCAAAAATATTCAAACTGATTGTTTGTAATGTGTCGTAATTAGTATGTCAACCTGAACTCGTTTCAAGGTCTCATTCGTAAATTACCGATTAACATTGCCCAAGAGATACTGAAACAAGTTCAGCATGACGTAAAAATGAGCTATATGATACAAAACAGATATTCAATTGAGAACTCCCAATTTCCACATTTGAAAATTGATTATTGACCATTGATTCTTTTCCAATAACAAAAAAGGTCACATTGAAAAGTAGGTGGAGTAAAAGTTTGCAATTTGCTGTCAACGGTTTTCTAATCGTTACATTTGCTTCAAAGTCCGTCAGTTTTCTTACCACTAAGTACACGAAACCACAAAGTTGAAGAAAAGGCCATTAACTTAAACTTTGTGAACTTCGGTGCTGTGGTATTATTGGTGAATTTTATTCGCGTATTGCGTAGCTCCCTGCGGCAGGGAGTGAGGTTCAGTGCACAATCTTTTTTCAGGAATGCTTTTCTCGTGTTTACACTTTAGGCTAAATCAAAGCGTAAAAATTCGTTAGATATGACAAAAGTATATTGCTTTTTGTTGCTTGTCTGATTCAATTCTGAAACTCCTTGAATGAGCTATTTTTTCCCGCTGTAATTTCTATTTAATCCGGTAAGTCTACTGGTTTTTCAATTTGATCCAAAAAAAGCCTCTCCATCAACTGACGAAGAGGCTTTACTATTGTCTTGTTTTAATTTATAGCAATGTAACTGTCAATCCGGTATCAGTATTCTCAACTTTTGCTACTTTTTTGCCAGTGAGACCTTTAATGGCTTTGTCCCATTTTTTATTGCTGAGTTCCGATTTTGCTTTTAAATCGTTCAGCTCAACCGGTGAAGTTTCTTTCAGCAGTTCAAATACCGCTTTCTCGTCTTCCGATAATTCCACGGCTTTTTTCTCGGGTTTCATTTGTGGAAAGAACAACACATCCTGTATCGAAGGGCTGTTCGTCATAAACATCGTTAAGCGGTCCATCCCGATTCCCATTCCCGAAGTTGGCGGCATTCCGTATTCCAGTGCACGCAAGAAGTCCTGATCGATAAACATGGCTTCGTCGTCACCTTTCTCTGAAAGCTTTAACTGATCTTGGAAACGTTCTCGCTGGTCGATGGGATCATTTAATTCGGAGTAAGCATTTGCCAGCTCTTTCCCGTTAACCATTAACTCGAAACGTTCGGTCAGTTCTGGGTTGTCACGGTGTTTCTTGGTAAGCGGGCTCATTTCAACCGGATAGTCAATAATAAAGGTTGGCTGAATATAATTGCCTTCGCATTTTTCTCCGAATATCTCGTCAATCAATTTTCCTTTACCCATACTCGGGTCGGTTTCAATGCCCAGTTTATCGCATATGTTGCGCAAGTCTTCTTCCGATTTTCCTGAAATGTCGTAGCCCGTATGTTCTTTAATGGCTTCGGCCATTGTTACGCGCGGATAAGGAGCTTTGTAATCGATTACATGCTCACCCAACTGAACTTTTGTGGTTCCGTGCAATGCCAGGGCAACACGCTCACAAATTTCTTCGGTAAACGACATCATCCATTTGTAGTCTTTGTAGGCCACATAAATTTCCATTACGGTAAACTCGGGGTTGTGGGTCCGGTCCATTCCTTCGTTACGGAAATCTTTCGAAAACTCATAAACACCCTCAAAACCTCCAACAATCAGCCGTTTCAGGTAAAGCTCGTTGGCAATACGCATGTAAAGCGGCATGTTTAGCGCGTTGTGATGCGTAATAAACGGACGCGCAGCTGCGCCTCCCGGAATAGGCTGCAAAATCGGAGTTTCTACTTCGTGGTAGCCGTATTCATTGAACATCTGGCGCATGGTGTTGTAAATCTTTGTACGTTTTACAAAGGTGTCTTTTACCTGCGGGTTCACAATTAAATCAACATAGCGCTGACGGTATCTTTGTTCTGCATCGGTAAATGCATCAAATGTTTTTCCTTCTTTTTCTTTTACAACCGGAAGCGGGCGCAGTGACTTACTCAATACTGTAATTTCCTTTACATGAACAGTGAGCTCACCCATTTGCGTAATAAAGGCAAATCCTTTTACCCCGATAATGTCGCCCATGTCGAGCAACTTTTTAAACACGTCGTTGTACAGGATTTTGTCTTCTCCCGGACAAATTTCGTCGCGGTTAACATATATCTGAATGCGGCCTTCATGGTCCTGAATTTCGGCAAATGCAGCTTTTCCCATAATCCGGCGGCTCATCAACCGTCCGGCAATCACAACATCCTGAAAATTATTTGCTTCTTCTTTGTAGTTTGCTTTTATATCGGCTGAAGTAGTGTTTACATGATATTGTGCTGCAGGATAGGGCTCAATACCCAGCTCACGCATTTTTTGCAACGAATTTCTTCTGATTAATTCCTGTTCGCTTAATTCCTGATGACTCATTTTTAAATCTGTTTTTGGCTACTCTCCTGCGATAAAATTAAGCTGTTTTTTATCCCTGAGAAGACGGTAACCGTCTGAATATTTGCAAAAATTTCGGCAAAGATAATAAAACAAGTTGCTTGTTCTTTTCTCAATTTATGAATTGCCTTTAAAGTTTTTAAACGATAACATAGTGTTCATGAATTGCCAGGATTTTCAGTACCGGGTTTGTTGAAAAAATAATCGGACTATTTTAGGTTTTTTTTCGATATGAACCGGCATTTTGTATCTTTGTCCATTCTTTTCAGAAATCAACAAAAACGCAGAATGGAAAAAATTTGGAACTTAAAGAAACAAGGCGACCAAAACGAGGTAAAGCACCTTTCCGCTGCGTTGAACGTAAACATGGTGGTTGCCCGCCTACTGGTGCAAAGAGGCATAAAAACATACAACGAAGCCAAAGCTTTTTTCCGTCCCCGGCTCAGTGATTTGCACGATCCGTTTCTAATGAAAAACATGCACGAAGCGGTCTCCCGTCTCGAAAAAGCGATTGAAAATCAGGAGAAAGTAATTGTTTATGGCGATTACGATGTTGACGGAACTACTTCTGTCGCTTTAATGTACCTTTTTCTGAAAGAGAGAATAAACGAAATCGAATATTACATTCCCGATCGCTACAGCGAAGGATATGGTATTTCTCCGAAAAGTATTGAGTATGCTGCAGAAAATGGTGTAACCCTGATTGTTGCACTCGATTGTGGAATTAAAGCAGTTGAAAAGATTGAAAAGGCAAAAGAGCTCGGAATCGATTTTATTATCTGCGACCACCACAATCCCGGAGATAATGTACCCGATGCCATCGCGGTGCTGGATCCAAAACAACCGGGTTGTGAGTATCCTTACAAAGAATTGTCGGGTTGCGGGGTTGGGTTCAAATTACTTCAGGCTTATTGTATTAAAAATGATATTGACCCGGAAGAGATTTACGATCTGCTCGACTTGGTATCGGTAAGTATTGCTGCCGACATTGTGCCTATTACAGGTGAAAACAGGGTGCTGGCTTATTACGGATTAAAAAAGCTGAATTCCGATCCGGGAGTCGGCCTTCAAACCATCATAAATTTTGCCGGAATCAATGGTAGCGATATAACCATTAGCGATATTGTATTCAAAATCGGGCCGCGCTTAAATGCTTCCGGAAGGATTGAGCATGGAAAAAAATCGGTTCAGATACTTGTTTCTGACGACGTGGATAAATCGGATCTTTTGGGAGAGGAAATCGACTCTTTTAATGAGATCCGGAAAACATTGGATCGTGACATTACGCAGGAAGCGCTCGATACGATTGAAAACAGCGAAGAGCTGAAAGCCATGAACAGTACGGTTCTATACAACCGCGACTGGCACAAGGGCGTTGTTGGGATTGTAGCATCGCGTGTTACCGAGTATTATTACCGGCCAACCGTTATTCTTACCGAGTCGAATGGTTTGGCAACAGGATCGGCGCGTTCGGTACGCGATTTCGATTTGTATGAAGCGATCGGGCAGTGTGCCGATTTGCTTGAATCGTACGGTGGACACATGTATGCAGCCGGCCTCACGATGCGGATCGAGAACATTCCTGAATTTAAAAGGCGTTTTGAAGAAATTGTAACCCGGCAGATTACCGATCAGCAACAGGTACAAACCATTGATTTGGATGCAAAAATTACCCTGAGTGAAATTACTCCCCGGTTTTTCCGTATTCTGAAACAATTTGCTCCTTTTGGCCCGCACAATATGACTCCTGTTTTTCTTACCGAAGATGTTTTTGATGCGGGAACCAGCCGGCTGGTTGGGAAAAACAAAGAACACCTGAAACTGGATTTGGTAGAACCCGACGTAAATTCGGGCATTTTCCCGGGAATTGCCTTTAATCAGTCGGATGCTTACGAACTGATCACTTCCGGTTCGCCCTTCGATATTTGTTATTCGATCAACGAGAATGAGTACCGGGGAAAAACCAGCCTGCAATTGTTTATCCGCGATGTAAAGAAGCGCGATTCTTTTGGGTGGTAAATATACTTAAGGCAATAATTTCAGAAACTCAGGATCGATTAGTTTTTCCAGTTTATCAACCACAAAAGTACCTGTACTTTCCAGTCTTTCTTTCGATTGGTGCCCGTTGGCAATCAGGATACAACTAATGCCAAGTTTTTCTGCTACTTCATAATCGTGAATTGTATCGCCTATCATTACTGCTTTTTCTTTCTGAATGTGATATTTGTCGATAAGTTGCTTGCCCCGTTCAATTTTTGATGCCGCGTAATGATCATTTAAACCTGCAATTCCTTCAAAATAGTGACGGATATTCTGATGTTCGAGGGTTTCCTCCAACATGTTTTGTTTCATGGCTGAAAGTACAAATTGTTGCTTTCCCGAATTTTGAAAGAAGTTAAGGACGGAACGGGCCGTGCTATGTAGCTTACAATTTTTTACACCGCTGTTGTACAAATCGATAAATTCGCGGGCGGGTATTTCAAAATCTTCTTTACTAAAATCGAAGCCAATAGCCGTGTAATAATCTTTTACCGGAAACGAAAATACTTCTTTGTATTGAGTGTGATCAAGCAAAGCCAGGCCCCTTTTTCTGAGAAGCTGGTTGATGGTGTGAATACAAAAGTCGAGATCGTTGAGCAGTGTTCCGTTCCAGTCCCAAATAACCGAACGCATATTAAATATTTTTCACTTTGAGTTTGTTAATCACCGGGTTGGCGTATAGTTTCAGAAAGCGTTCCTGGATATCGGTTACAGGAAAATCAACATGTACCATAGCTTGTTCCACCATAATTTCAAACTTCTTTTGTTCTTCTGCCGTGTATTTGTCAATAAAACGGTGTTCCTGCATCAACATGTCGTAGGCAACATAATTGCTGGGCCACAATTTAAAATTTTTGTAGATCTGGGTATCGATCATTTCAGCAATATCACGGATGTATTTGTTACGCTGTTCGTTGTTTTCGGCACGGGCAAAATGCGTTTCAATCGGTTCACCAAAAGCAAAACGCATCCGTCCTTTGGGAGCAAACATTCCCATCGACATACTTTTCAGGTCATCTTTGCTGGTCTTCAACTGGCCGTAGTGTTCTTTTTTTATTAGCTCTTTCAATTTGGCCAGGCCGCAGGGTTCAATCTCGTATGAAATGGAAACCGGTACAATGTTTAATTCGTTAAATCCATCCGATATTGTCCCTTTATTGCTCATGTTCAGCATTTTAAGAACGCTGTCCTGGGTTTTGTCGTTCCCGTCTTTTGTGCGGCCCTCGCGTTGTGCAATCCAAATCGACATCTTGTCTTCGGTTATCGATTTTCGGATAAAGTGCGAAACTTTTCGCGAAGCAGTCATTAATTCGCGCGGCGGTAGATTTCGTTTGATAACAAACGAGCGATTGAGTTTTACGGTGTGTTCAATCCATTCGTATTGTAGCAGGTTGTCGCCAATTGCAATATCGGTTGTATTCATTCCGTGTTCAAAAATGAGCACATTCAAAAGTGCCGCATCCAGAATAATATCCCGATGGTTGGAAATAAACAGGTAAGGCTTTTTTTTGTCGAGTTTGTCGATCCCGGTACATTTTAGCCCGTTTGAAGTTTTATCTACCAGCCAGTGCAGCAAATCGTAAATAAAAACCCCCTGCAACTGCTTTATGCTTTTAATCCTTCGCAGCTGGAATTTTACCATTTCCACTTTCGGACGATTTTTGAACAGGATCATTAAAACATCATCAAAAACCTTGTTTTTCAGTAGTAAACGCATTTTTTGCTTTACCTCCGAATCGTAATAAGGACGAATGTCATCGAAATTATAGCCCGTCATTTTTTATTGATTTAACTTGGTAAAGTAACACATTCAAAATCAGAATTTCAACCTGACTTGCATTTTTACTTCCGTTTTGTCTTTTCCTGCGGTTTCGTTATAGCCCGATCCGATAAGCTTGCGGTTGAGCCAGTGTGTGTTGGCAAATTTAAGCCAAAGCTCGGTTTTTTCGGTGATTTTATATTTGAGGTTCAGGTAGCTTCGCCAACCTTTGTCAAAAAATGCCGGCACCGAAAAAGTATAAAGCAGATCGTTTTCGTAAGCATAAATACGCGCATCGTAATTACTGGTATTAAAGTAGGCAAGCCTGCCCGAAACACTTAAGGGGAAAACCGGCGCCTTGTAAAGCAAATCCTGGTAAACAAATATTCCATGTTCTTTGGTATTGCCTTTAAATGAAGAATGTTCCAAACGGCTGCTCCATCTCACGTTTTTAGTGATGTAATATTCCACATGAAGCCTCATGCGTTGGGTTTGTTCCGGTATATTCACATATAATTTTTCGCTTTTGGTTTTCTGGTCTTTTTCTTCCGACTTTATTCGAAAGTAGCCTTTTAGTTTTTCAGAAAACAGAAAATCAGCCTGTACAAAAATATCATGCCCTGCTGAAGGCCCGGCCGTTGTATAAGAAATCCAGGGAGAGTGGTAAAAATCGGAGTAAGCCGACAGGGTGACAAATTTTGCCGGGAGGAAACGTACACCCAGGTAAAAACCGCTTTCGTTAGCTACTGTACTGCTTTCTGAAAAAGCCTGTCCCCACAAAGTGTGGTAGTTTTTATCAAAACGACGAAACTGAGCAGCAAAATTTAAGCGGTCTGTAAGGTGAACAACAGCACCCTGCAAAAAGGCCATCCCTCCCGATTTGGAAAGTGCTGCCTCGCCAAATAGCTGGTATTTTCCGGAGCTAAACAGGTAGTCGATTCCCCCGGTATAATTTTCTTTTCCGTTGAATTTATATTTGTTGTACAGCTGGTCTCCGGGCAAAAATGGCCTGTCAAAACGTTGGTAAAGAAATGTGGCCCCCAGCTTAAACTTTGAAAAGGTTCGCGAATAAACTGCTCCGGCATTGCGGTATTTTACTGATTTCTCGTCGGCAATTTCGCTTTGTGTACGGTGATAGCCCGATGTTTGCAGGCTGGTAAAAGCGGAAGAACCGTTTTCGTCAGTTTCCAGGTTTGCATCGGCTTTCTTTTGGGAAACAAAAACGTGGATTGTATTTTTTTTAAACTGAATGCTTGACGCTGCTCCCCGGAAATACAGGTTCTCATCTACCGAAGTGTAAGGCCGAACGCCCTGCCCGTATTTTATAATTCCAAGAACATCTGCCGATTTGCCGGTTGAAAAACCCTGCCACAAAACGAGTCCCTGGCCGCTGCGTACAATAAAATCACCCAGGGTTATCTGCTCAAAAGTAGTATTGATTTTCAAACTTACATTTCCCGAGTAATAGTCGAAACCCTGCTTGTTAGATCCGGTAAAAAAAGCCTCTCCGGGATCTTTTTCTGCGGTTATTCCGGCCGAAAGTTTGTCGCCGGCTTCAAAACGGTAACGGCTATAATACCTGAGCCGGTTTCCTTCGTATGGTTTAATGCCTTCTTCGTCCTCTTTATAGCCACGTGCTTTTTGAAGCGTGCCCAAACTTCGCATCAACAGTTCCTGCCGCTTGTGTTTTATTTCATCTTTAAACGAAACCGGGGTTGTTTCTTTGGCGCCAAATACGATAAAGTATTGCATTTTTTGAAGCAGGTCGGGGGTAAAGCCATCAATCGTATTCAGTTCATATATTGAATATACAGGCCCGTACTCGGTTACATAAGCCAGTAAGTTGTTGATTTGAATACTGTTAAGTAAATACAAGTGCGACAGCGCATCAGCATTTGTAGCATTAATGTTGATTGGCTCGTTAAGTAATTTCTCCAAATCTTTAACAATCATTGCGGCGTCAACTTCTTCCTCCAGGTTTCCAAGCTGTGATTCAACAACCGTTTCAATGATTTTATCCGGAGACATCGTTTGCCCGTGCAACAAAACCGGAATTCCGGCTACCAGAAAAAGGATAATATGGAGGCCGGTTCTTTTCATTTTAAATAAAATTGTACCGAAACAGAAGGCGTGAACCCCAGGTTGCCGTGATAGCTAAAGGCAAAGTCGGTGGAAAAATTTGCAAAGGAATAACCAATTCCGCCGGAATATTTAAACGGTTTTCCCGAAGCTCCCAAACGTAAAGCCAGGTTTTTTACGGGCAGAAATTCCAGTCCGGTTCTTATTTGTGCCGGTAAAGCAGACGGTTTTTGGACTTCGGCACAAAAAAGTACATTTCCGGTGAGTTGGTAATGGCCTCCCACCCGATAAATGAAGGGCATTTTTTGTTTGCCATAATACGTTTCAAAGCCATTTTTTACCGGATTAAAAATATGTGCTCCAAGTGTTATTTCACGGTTTAAGCGGTAAAGGAGGCCGCATTCAAACGTTAAGAAAGTAAAAGCTCCTTCGTTTTCGGGAAAGCGGTTCGAAAAATAGTCGAACTGAAGGGCAGCGCTTAATTTCTCTGAAAGTTGTTTGGCATAGGCCAGCCCCAGTTTCGATTCTTTATAAGTTCCTTTTCCAAATTGATAAAAGCTAAGTCCCGCAGTTCCACCCAATGCCGGCAACGAGAAAGTCCCGGCTGTTAGAGAGAGTTCTTCCACCAAAAACCGGGATTCGTAAAAAATTCCGGCAGAAAGTTGCGACAGCCCTGTTAATGCCGCCTGGTTGTGAAAGGTGCTCCATACATCCGAAAGCGAAACGGTGGCGTACGAAAGTGCTACCGCCCGGGCACCCGCAGTTTGGTTTTCGGAGGCTATTGATGTAAGTGATAATAGTAGAAGAAATAGTTGTATTTGAATGGGTTTTTTCATACAAAAAGGGCGAGTATTTAACTACTACGCCCTTATAAAAGTACTAAAAAAAGTTTATCAAACTTAGTTTGTTTTAAACTTAAATTTGACTTCGGCCAGCTCTTGATTGGCCTTCACAATTTTTTTCTTTAAATCTTCTTTGTATTGAACCATTTTTTGCATGAGGGCTTCGTCGCCGGTAGCCATCATTTGTATAGCCAGAATAGCAGCGTTCATCGCGCCGTTTACTGCAACGGTTGCAACCGGAATTCCGGGAGGCATTTGCAGAATTGCCAGAACCGAGTCAAAACCTGAAAGGCTTGCGTTAATGGGTACTCCAATAACCGGCAGCGGTGTCATTGCGGCAATTACACCCGGCAAATGGGCGGCCATCCCAGCACCTGCAATAATCACTTTAATGCCACGGCCTTTCGCACCTTTGGCAAAGGTTTCCACTTCGTCAGGTGTGCGGTGAGCAGATAAAGCATTGATCTCAAACGGAATTTCGAATTCGTCAAATAGCCTGGCAGCTTTTTCCATCACATTCAGATCGGAAGTGCTGCCCATGATAATGCTAACTTTTGGTGTCATAATTAAGTTTTATTTTCTGTTACTCAAATTGTTTTTGTTACTTTGTAGCCCAAATTTTCAACGCGAATTTATAGCAAATTAAGTAGTAATAAAAATCATATATCTTCATGAAGCGGGTTAAAATTCACGATAAAGAGTTCGAGTTATTCATTTCAAAAGAAAAAATTCAATCGGTAGTTGAGCAAATGGCCGAAAAGATGAATGTCGAGCTGGCAGGTAAAAATCCGCTGTTCCTATGTATCCTGAACGGTTCGTTTATGTTTGCCGCCGAAATTTTCAAACGTATAAACTTTGTTGAGTCTGAAATTTCGTTTGTAAAACTGGCTTCGTACTCAGGCGAAAATTCTACCGGAACCGTAAAAGAATTAATAGGCTTGAATGAAAATATTGAAGGAAGGACTGTGGTGGTACTTGAAGATATTGTTGATACCGGAATTACCATCGATAATATTCAACACCAACTCAAGAGCATGAATCCAAAAGAAGTGCTGGTGGCAACTATGCTGCTGAAGCCCGACGCCCTGAAAAAGGACGTTGATTTGAAGTACGTGGGAATTGAAATCCCGAATGACTTTATTGTTGGGTGCGGGTTGGACTATGATGGATATGGCAGAAATTTGACTGATATTTATTCAATCGTAAAAGAATAACCGAAAATAACCAAAATCGACATGTTGAATATTGTATTATTTGGCCCGCCCGGTGCAGGAAAGGGGACTCAGGCTGAATTTCTTATAAAATCCTACGGATTGATTCATTTATCAACCGGGGAGATTTTAAGACAGGAAATAGCTGCCGGTACAGAGCTGGGAATAGAGGCAAAGAAGTTTATGGATAAGGGAGAGCTGGTACCTGATCATTTGGTGATTAAGATGATTGAAACCATTTTGGAAAATCACGCTGATGCCAAAGGATTTATTTTTGACGGCTTTCCGAGAACAGTGGAGCAGGCAAAAGCATTGGATGTAATGTTGGAAAAACACGAAACCGGCATTGGCGGTATGCTTAGCCTCGAAGTTGAAAAGCAGGAACTGATTAATCGTTTACTAAACCGTGGGAAAATCTCGGGACGGGTAGATGATCAGAATCAAAAAGTGATTGAAAACCGTATTCAGGTTTACCGCGATAAAACCATGCCGTTGATTGAATATTACAAGCCGCAGGGCAAGCATTTTGGAATTGACGGACTGGGGACTATCGAAGAAATTGCAAACAGGCTGAAACAGGTGATTGAAAAGTTTTAGGCTTTTGTAAGAGCCGGTTTGAAAGGTGGGAATTCTGTATGCAAACCGGATTTCTCACCTTTGTTGCGAATGAATAGGAATATATAGAAAGAAGAAAAATGGCCGAGACAAATTTTGTTGATTACGTAAAAATTAATTGCAAATCGGGTGCAGGAGGTGCCGGGTCAGCACATTTGCGTAGAGAGAAATTCGTGCCCAAAGGCGGGCCCGACGGTGGAGACGGAGGCCGTGGCGGGCACATTATCCTGGAAGGAAACCAGAATATGTGGACGCTTCTTCACTTAAAATACAAGAAACACATTAAAGCCGGAAATGGCGAAGCTGGTGGAAAGCAACGCAGTACGGGCGCCGATGGAGAAGACATTGTGCTGGAAGTACCGCTCGGGACTATTGCCCGCGATGCCGAAACCGGGGAATTTTTGTTTGAAATAACACAACACGGCGAAAACAGAATTTTGATGCAAGGAGGCCGCGGAGGTTTGGGGAACGACCATTTTAAATCGGCAACCAACCAAACTCCCCGTTTTGCACAACCCGGGGAAGAAGGCGTGGAAGGATGGAGAATCCTGGAACTGAAAGTGCTTGCCGATGTTGGCTTGGTAGGATTCCCAAGCTCCGGAAAATCAACTTTGCTGTCAGTGGTGTCGGCTGCCAAACCAAAAATTGCTGACTACCCCTTTACTACCCTGGTCCCGAATTTGGGGATTGTTGGCCATCGCGAACAGCGTTCGTTTGTAATGGCCGATATTCCCGGTATTATTGAAGGGGCACACGAAGGACGGGGACTTGGCCTGCGTTTTTTACGGCACATCGAACGGAATTCGATGCTTTTGTTTCTGGTGCCTGCCGACAGTAAAGACCATCTGAAAGAATACAAGATATTATTGGCCGAGCTTGAAAAATACAACCCGGAATTGCTTGACAAAGAACGTTTCCTGGGAATTAGCAAAGCCGATATGCTGGATGAGGAACTGATGAAAGAAATCAGCAGTGAATTTAATGGGATTCCGCACATGTTTTTTTCATCGGTAACCGGGAAAAATATTCAGAATTTAAAAGATAAAATCTGGGATACATTAAATAGTTAATGAGTTTTTTAGACACAATATTGAAATGGGATAAAGAGCTGTTTTTATACCTGAACAGTTTTCACAGCGATTTTTGGGATACAATTATGTTACTGGTTACACGCAAGGAAACATGGTTGCCTTTTTTTGCCGTAATTTTATTTTACATTATTAAAAACTACCGAACCAAAGCAATTCTGATTATTATTGGTTTAGCGCTTGTGGTGCTGGCAGCCGACCAGCTTTCAGGTTTAATGAAAATAGGTTTTCAGCGCTTAAGGCCGGTGTACGAGCCATCAATTGAACACTTGGTGCACAATGTTTTGCGAAAGGGCGGTACGTATGGCTTTGTGTCGTCGCATGCAGCCAACTCGGTGGCGGTTCTTGTTTTTTCTTCGTCGATTTTAAAACGCAGAAGCTACACAATTTTGCTTTTTTTATGGGCAGCAGCCTTTTGTTATTCGCGTATTTATTCAGGGGTTCATTATCCGTTTGATATACTGGGCGGAATACTGTTGGGCTGGGGAGTAGGATGGCTCATTTTTAAACTGACCATGTTTGTAGAGAATCATTTTTTCTATACCAAATCGCCCAAAATTGAACGAACCGCTTTGCAGGGCGACGAGTCGGGTATTATTTGGCTGGTGTTTATGGTTGTTGTGCTTACCGTTTTTATTGTGAGTTATCTGTTGCATCATTTCAATTATTTGTAAATGAGTGACGCCCGTACATTTTATCATCAGCAAAACGTTCTTTTCGAAAAGGATCTGAAACGTCTGACAAAAAAAATCAGACGAATGGCCTGGTATCGTTTGGTACTTTTTATTTCACTTTTTCTCCCTTTTTCTTTTTTGGGATTAAGCTGGCTGGCAGGAGGCCTTACTTTGTTGTTGCTGGTTTTGTTCTTCTACCTGATTAAAATTAATATTCGGTTCGACCGGCAACGGAAAAAATGTGCCGTTTTAAAACAGCTGACAGAGGATGAATTGCTTGCTCTGGATCATTCGTTTTTGCATTTTAAAAACGGAGCAGAATTTTTAGATACCAATCATTTTTTTTCGTACGACCTGGATTTGTTTGGCGACGGATCGCTTTATCAGTTCCTGAACCGCACCTCTTCCATTGGTGGAGCCAAAAAACTGGCCGCTTGGTTTCTTGTTCCTTCAAAAAATAAGGACGAAATAGAAGGCAGACAGGCAGCTGTTCGTGAGCTTTCGCAAAAGCGAAAGTGGCGGTTGCAATTTTTAGCTGAAGGAAAATTGTTTGAAGAAACCGGAGCAGAAAGCCGGGAGATTATCGCCTGGTCTGAGACGGAGTTTGATCTCCGGAACCCAAAACTGACACAATGGATCATTCGGATTATTCCTGTAGTTACCTTGCTGGCTGCAATTCCTGCCGTTTGGGGAATATCAAATACTTATTTGGTATTTTCAGTGTTGGTACAATGGCTCACCATGTTTTTTTACAGGAAAAGAATCGCATACTTTTTCCGGTTTTTTGGACGAAAATCGCAGCTGCTTTCAAAATATATGAAGCTTTTGGAACAGATTGAACAGGAAAGTTTTCAGTCAGATTATCTCAAACGGCTTCAGAAAGATTGTAAAAATCCATCGGCAGGTAAAACCTTCAGACAGCTAAAGAAAAGAGTAGCGGAGTTTGAATACCGGCAGAATCTTTTGGTTGGATTTGCACTAAACTCTCTTTTGTTGTGGGACATTCGTTGTGTTTTTCGTCTTTGGCGCTGGCATCAGGAAAATCACCGTAGCCTGGTAAAATGGATCGATACGATTGCAGAAATGGATGCACTCATCAGTATGGCAAATTTTGCCGACAATCATCCCGGGTTCGAATATCCGGCAATCAATCACGAAGGTTTTGTTTTTGAAGCCCTGGAACTGGGGCATCCGTTAATTAGGCAGGAAAAACGTATTTGCAACGACTTTGAACTGTCCGGATGGTCGAAAGTGATGATTGTAACCGGGGCCAACATGGCGGGGAAAAGTACTTTTTTGCGAACAGTTGGGGTGAATCTTTTGCTGGCTCAGGCAGGAGCTCCGGTGTGTGCAAAACGCATGACGGTAACGCCGATTGATCTTTACACAAATATGCGAACCACCGATTCTCTGTTAAAAGACGAATCCTACTTTTTTGCCGAGCTTAAGCGCATAAAAGGTGTGCTGGACCGGCTTCAAGCCGGCGACCGGATTTTTGTTATCCTCGATGAAATGCTGAAAGGAACCAACTCGGTGGATAAACTAAATGGTTCAAAAGAGTTGATCCGGAAACTGGTGCAGTACCAATCTGTTTCGCTGATTGCCACACACGACCTGAAACTAAGTGAAATGCAGAATGACTTTCCGGAGCAGGTTTTCAATACTTGTTTTGAAATAAGGATTGAAAACGACGAACTGGTATTCGATTATAAACTTTCGGATGGCGTAACAAAAACTATGAATGCAACTTTCCTGATGAAGAAAATGGGGATTATTTAGTTAGGAGTTTAAAGTTCAGAGTTCAGAGTTTGAGTTTGTGTGGTGAATTGGGGTTTGTTCAGAGTTTAACCGCGCAGCTAATCTTTCAGTATTCCCAGCTTTTCATAAACCGGCCGGATGTGTTTCTGTAATTCCGGTATTTTTCGCAGATAAAATGTTGCACCAATAATACACGATAAACCACCGATGCCAAGTGTCATTGGCGTGCCGATTGCCTTTGCCAGCGAACCGGCCATCAGGCTTCCGAAAGGAGCTGTTCCCATAAATGCCATGGAATAAATACTCATTACCCGCCCGCGTTTGTTGTCGTCAATAATGGTTTGTATTACCGTATTGCTTGATGCCATTACCATCATCATTCCCGCTCCGGTGATAATCATTACAATACTTGCCAGCCAGAATGTTTTTGACAGAGAAAGCAGGATAAGGCCGCTTCCAAAAACCATGGCCGAAAAAGGAATTATTTTTTCCAGGCCTGCGGCATTTTTTCGCGATGCCAGGTATAGTGCGCCCGACAAAGCTCCAAGTCCGGAAGCAGCCATCAAAAAGCCAAAAGTGTGCGATTCGCCGTGAAGAATTTCTTTGGCATAAACCGGCATAAGAACAGAAAAGGGCATGCCCATCAAACTTACGAGGGCGAGTAAGAGAATTACAAAACGCACAGGCTTGAAACCAAAAGTATATCGAAAACCTTCTTTGAGTTCATTTATAACCTTCGACGACTTTTTTAGTTTTGGGTTAAGATTTACTTTCATAAACAGTAGTGTCGAAATCACAACAATATAGCTGAGGCCGTTAATCAGGAAACAGGTTCCTTCTCCGGCAATCGAAATCAGCACACCTGCAATAGACGGTCCCAGCAGCCGGGCGCTGTTTACCATTGTAGAGTTTAGTGCAATTGCATTACCCAAATCGCCTTTTTTCTCCACCAGTTCGATCATAAACGATTGCCGGGAAGGCATGTCGAAGGCGTTGATCAGGCCCAGCATAATGCTAAGTGCGAGTATGTGCCACACCTGAATGTGTTCTGTAAAAACCAGAGTCGCTAATATCAGCGCCTGTATCATCGACAGTATTTGTGTGGCAATCAATATTTTGTAGCGGTTTTTGCGGTCAACAATTACACCGGCAAAAGGTGCCATCAAAAAAGTAGGGATCTGGCCGGCAAATCCTACAATTCCCAAAAGAACTACTGAGTTGGTAAGGTCGTAAACCAGCCACGGCATGGCAATACGTTGTATCCATGTCCCAATCAGCGAAATACTCTGCCCGCTAAAAAACAATCTGAAGTTCCGGTATTTCAGGGACCGAAAAATGGTTTTAAAGCTGTTAGATATTCTTTTTGGTTGAATGAAAGCAGTAAGCGGCATAAACTTCTATGGCTTTCTTTTTTGTGCCCACCAAGTTACATAATTTACGGGTGGGGTATTTTGATTGGTAATAACAATCTGCTCACAAAGACCAGAATTAGCATTTGCAACACATTTCGGTATGGAGTGCCTGTTTTCGGTCGGATTACTACCTTAATTTTTTGTTTTTCTGCAAATCGGTGATAATGAAGAATGCCTGCAAAACCTTGCGTTTGCTGCGTATATCGTTTAAAGTTTTTCCATTATGCAGGCGCAATTCAGCCAAATTCTTATTCACTATTTTTCAACCGAATATTGTTAGTTAATGGCGTGTGTCAAAGGGCGGAAAACCTGATGATTTGATTATATTTGTGGCAATCCGGTGAACTCCGCAGTTATTTGAAATACAGCGCCCCCTGATTAATTTCAATAATGTCGGCGTTCTGAATCCGGAATTTAAATCTGGAAAATAGATTATGAGCGCAAACTACGACGAAGGAACTATTAAAACCTTAGATTGGCAGGAGCATATCCGGAGGCGTCCGGGAATGTACATAGGGAAACTTGGCGACGGATCATCAGCCGACGATGGTATTTATGTGCTGTTGAAGGAAGTGATGGACAACTCCATCGATGAGTTTATGATGGGCTTTGGTAAAAAAATCGTGGTAAATGTTGATCAGGATAAAGTCAGTATTCGCGATTATGGCCGTGGAATTCCGCTAGGTAAACTGGTGGATGTAGCCAGTAAAATGAATACCGGGGCAAAATACGACAACAAGGTTTTCAAAAAATCGGTAGGCTTGAACGGTGTGGGGATAAAGGCCGTAAATGCGCTTTCTTCCGATTTTACCATCAAAGCGGTCCGCGAAGGAATTGCAAAAGAAATTTATTTTAGCGAAGGAGTTATAAAAGGCGAAAAGGATTTCAAAGATGTTCAGGAAGAAAACGGAACTGAAGTAATTTTTACGCCCGATGTAAACGTGTTCAAAAAGTATCGCTACATCAGCGATTACATTGTGAACATGATGAAGAATTATACTTTCCTGAATTCGGGCTTAACCGTCGAATTTAACGGTGAGCGTTTTTATTCGAGAAACGGATTGCGCGATTTGCTCGAAGAAAACATGGATCACGACCCAATTTACCCAATTATACATTTAAAAGGAGAAGATATCGAGGTTGCCATAACGCATGGGAACCAGTATGGGGAGGACTATTATTCATTCGTTAACGGTCAGCACACTACCCAGGGTGGTACCCATTTACAGGCTTTTCGTGAGGTATTGGTAAAAACGATCAGGGATTTTTACAAGAAGGAGTTCGACCCGTCTGATATTCGTGCATCGATTGTGGCGGCTATCAGTATCAAAGTCGAAGAGCCTGTTTTTGAATCGCAAACAAAAACCAAACTTGGTTCACGGGATATTGGCCCCGACGGGCCTTCGGTGCGGGCACATGTTGCCAATTTTTTGCAGAAGGAACTGGATAATTTTCTACATAAAAATCCGGATACGGCAGAGGTGCTCCATCGGCGGATAGTAGAGTCGGAAAGAGAAAGAAAAGCAATTTCAGGAATAAAAAAACTGGCCAAGCAAAGAGCCAAAAAGGCCAATCTTCATAACAAAAAACTACGCGATTGCCGGGTGCACTTCAATAGCTCGCACGAGGCAAAAGAAGACTCCAGTATTTTTATTACCGAGGGTGATTCGGCAAGCGGGTCCATTACAAAATCGAGAAATGTAAGTACCCAGGCTGTATTTAGTTTGCGGGGTAAACCATTGAATACTTATGGATTAACCAAGAAAGTTGTGTACGAAAACGAAGAGTTTAATCTTTTACAGGCTGCCTTAAATATTGAAGACAATATGGAAGATCTTCGGTACAACAAGGTAATTATTGCAACCGATGCCGACGTTGACGGAATGCACATCCGCCTGTTGCTGATTACTTTCTTTTTGCAGTTTTTCCCTGAGCTAATCAAAAAAGGGCACGTGTATATTTTACAAACACCTTTGTTCAGGGTTCGGAACAAGCAAAAAACCTTTTATTGTTATACCGAAGCAGAAAAACTGGCAGCAATTGATCAGTTAAGGGGAAAACCTGAAATTACCCGCTTTAAAGGGTTGGGGGAAATTTCGCCCGATGAGTTTAAGAATTTTATCGGAGATGAGATTCGTTTGGATCCGGTACAACTGAAAAAACACGAGTCGGTATCGCAAATGCTGGAATTTTATATGGGTAAAAATACTCCCGAACGTCAGGATTTTATTATTGATAACCTGTACGTTGAGAAAGACGAAGTAGCTTAACCAAAAACATAATTGCCCGTTCGCGGGTACACCGCTAATTTTGAAGAGAAAGAATGTCAGAAGAGAATTTGAATCAGGAAGAAATTCAGGACGATGATAATGTGAGGGAAGAAATCACCTATTTGTCGGGGATGTACCGTAACTGGTTTCTCGATTATGCATCGTATGTAATTCTTGAACGTGCCGTGCCTTATATTAACGATGGTTTAAAGCCCGTACAAAGGCGTATTTTGCACGCAATGCGCGAGATGGATGATGGCCGTTACAACAAGGTGGCCAACGTTATAGGGCAAACCATGCAGTATCACCCACACGGTGATGCTTCTATTGGAGATGCCATTGTTCAGCTAGGGCAGAAAGATCTTTTGATTGACACCCAGGGAAACTGGGGAAACATTCTTACCGGCGACGGTTCTGCTGCACCCCGGTACATTGAGGCGCGTTTATCAAAATTTGCACTTGAGGTACTTTTTAACCCGAAAACAACCCAGTGGAAACTTTCGTACGATGGACGAAAACGTGAACCGGTAACACTTCCGGTAAAATTCCCACTGCTGCTTGCCCAGGGCGTTGATGGTATTGCGGTGGGGCTTGCATCCAAATTGTTTCCGCATAATTTTAATGAATTGCTGGATGCGTCCATTTCTTACCTGAAAGGACAGGATTTTGAATTGTATCCCGATTTCCCAACCGGAGGTTCGGCTGATTTTAGTAAGTACAACGACGGCCTTCGGGGCGGCAGTGTAAAAGTTCGTGCAAAAATTGAAAAGCAGGATAACAAAACACTCGTTATTACTGAGCTGCCTTTTGGAAAAACGACAACCACTCTTATCGAGTCGATTATAAAAGCAAACGATAAAGGAAAAATCAAAATCAAAAAGATCGACGACAATACTGCCGCCGAAGTAGAGATTTTGGTTCATCTTGCATCGGGCGTTTCATCCGATAAAACCATTGATGCACTTTATGCCTTTACCGACTGCGAGGTTTCATTGTCGCCCAATTCCTGTATTATTGAAAACGATAAACCATTATTTATTGGGGTTTCTAAAATATTAAAACATTCGGCCGACAGTACTTTGCAGCTTCTGAAACTGGAACTCGAAATCAGGAAAAACGAGCTGGAGGAGCAATGGCATTTTCTGTCGCTCGAAAAAATATTTATTGAAGAGCGGATTTATAAAGACAAGAAGTTTGAAGATGCTGAAAACATGGATATGGCAATTGCCCATATTGATCAACGTCTTGAACCGTGGAAGCCAAAACTGAGAAGGGAAATCACGCGTGACGATATTCTGAAACTGATGGAAATTCGTATGGCGCGTATCCTGAAATTTAATACCGATAAAGCCAATGATCAGCTCCAGGCCATTGAAGACGAAATTGCAGGAGTTTTAAACGATATCGAGAACATAGTTCCGTTTACCATAAAATGGTTTCAACACCTGAAAGACAAATACGGGAAAGGATTTGAGCGTAAAACCGAAATCCGCAGCTTCGAGAGTATTGTAGCAACCAAAGTGGTGGTTAACAACGAAAAACTCTATGTTGACAGGGCTGAAGGTTTTATGGGAACTTCGTTGAAAAAGGCTGAATACATTTGCGATTGTTCCGATATTGACGATATCATTGTTTTTCATCGCGACGGAACTTATTTTATCACCAAGGTTTCTGACAAGGCCTTTATCGGGAAAAATCCTTTGCATGTGGCTGTATTTAAAAAGAACGATAAACGCACCATATACAACGTGGTTTACAAAGACGGAAAGTCGGGTGTTTTTTACATGAAGCGCTTCTTTGTTACCGGCGTAACCCGCGATAAAGAATACAACCTTACCAAAGAAACCAAGGGGTCAAGAATTGCCTATTTCTCAGCCAACCCGAACGGTGAGGCTGAAACACTGCGTATAGTGTTAAAACCAAAACCACGTATCAAAAAGCTGATTTTTGAAAGTGACCTGGGTGAGCTGGCCATTAAAGGGCGGCAGTCGATGGGGAACATTCTTACCAAGTACGATGTGCATAAAATATCGTTAAAAGAGAAAGGTGTTTCAACGCTGGGAGGCCGCAAAATCTGGTTCGATCCCGATGTTTTAAGGTTAAATGCCGATGGCCGGGGCGAGTATCTGGGTGAATTCTCAGGAGAAGACGAAATCCTGGTAATCTATAAAAATGGTGAGTTCCAGTTGTACAACTACGACTTAAGCAACCATTTTGGCGACAATATTCTTAGCATCGAAAAATTTGATAAACGTAAAATTCTTTCAGCCGTTTATCTCGATGCCGAACAGCATTTCTATTATGTGAAACGTTTTGAGATTGACGAACCCGAAGGTAAACTGATTCGTTTTATTGGCGAGCATCCGGATAATAAACTTGTAAGTATTACCTGGGTGCATTATCCGCGTCTCGAAATTACTTTTGGAGGTAAGAACGAAGAACGCGAAAACGAGATTATCGAGGTAGCTGAATTTATCGGAGTAAAATCGTGGAAAGCAAAAGGGAAGCGTCTTTCGAATTACGATGTGAAAGATATTACCGAGATAGAGCCGGTAATTAAAGATGAGGACGACAGGCTCGAACCGGAAAATGATGAACAAGACCGGGAAACAGATGATATTCCGTTTGAAGTAAACCGGCCGCAAAAGGATGATGATGACAAAGGAAATCAGATGTCACTTTTTTAGTTCAGTGTTCCGCGTTTAGGAGGTCAGTGTCAACTCTAAACTCTAAACTACTTTGTATGAGAATTTATTTGATAGGATACATGGGATGTGGAAAATCCACGCTGGGAAGAAGATTATCAAAACACCTGGATGTACAGTTTGTGGATATGGATCATTACATTGAAGAACGAAATTGTAAGTCTATACCACAGATTTTTGCTGAAGAAGGGGAAGCTGAATTCAGAAAGAAGGAGCGCAAGGCGCTTGAAGAGCTTTCTGAATTTACCGACATTGTAATTGCAACCGGTGGTGGCGCTCCCTGTTTCTTTGATAACATCGGCCTGATGAATAAATCGGGGAAAACCATTTACATGAACATCGATCCCGGGATTCTGGCCGATCGTCTTTTAAAATCAAAAACCGAACGGCCGCTCATCAAAGGTAAATCGCGTGACGAGCTGGTATCTTTTATCGATGAGACATTAAAAAAACGAAATGAGTTTTATACGCAGGCGCAGTATCAAATTACAGTTCCCGATGTTGAACTTCCGTTTGTGGAGGAGCTGCTGAAATCATAAGCAACTGTTTTCCTGTAAACTTATTTTGATATTATCCCATTTTCTGACCTTCGTCAGAGGCATACTTCTGAAATTTAAGTACATTTTCAGGCTAAAATCGAAACTGTATTGCAATTTCTGAAAATACATGCATACTAACAGTATAAAAAAATTCTCATGATTAGGAAAAAAGGAATTATGATGCTGGCCGGCGTACTGGCAGCGTGGGGTGCAATGGCGCAAAGCAATGTCAGCACCGGGAAAGTGGAAGAAGTAAAAGGAGGAAAGGGTTTTTATTACGAATCAATTTTAAAAGATGTTCGTGCGGTTGATGAACAACTGGAAGAAAAGGAACCTTTCAAACGTTTTGTTATGGATCAGTCGAAGCTTGACTTGCCAAACGATGCCTCTTTATATACAACTGCATGGTGCCAACCCACTATTTCGCAGGGAAATGGCGGAACATGCTGGTGTTTCTCCACATCATCGTTTTACGAATCAGAAGTATTAAGGCTGACGGGGAAACAAGTAAAGCTTTCCGAAATGTACACCGTTTACTGGGAGTATGTTGAGAAAGCCCGTCGGTTTATAGAAAAACGCGGAGATTCAAATTTTGACGAAGGCTCTGAAGGAAACGCAGTAGCACGTATTATGAAGGAGTACGGAGCAATGCCGGAAAGTGCTTATGACGGTTTATTACATGGCCGGAAATTTCATACACATGCTAAAATGATGGAAGAAATGAAAGGCTTTCTGAATTCGATGAAAGCTTCAAATTCGTGGAATACGGAATACGGACTGGCCACCATCAAAGACATTATGGATCATTACATTGGCATTCCTCCAACTGAATTTACTGTTGATGGGAAAAAATACACCCCAAAAACGTATCTGGCCAACTACCTGAAGTTAAATCCTGATGATTATGTGGAAATTCTTTCGTACAAACAGGAGCCCTACTGGAAACAGGTGGAGTACAAAGTGCCTGACAACTGGTGGCACAGCAAGGAATATTACAATGTTCCGCTCGATGTATTTATGAAAGCCGTTAAAGAAGCGGTAAAAAATGGTTACACAATGAGTATTGGAGGCGATGTGTCAGAAACTGGTTTTAGCCGCGAAACCAACTGTGCCATGATCCCGGATTACGATATTCCGTCTGCTTATATCAACGAAGATGCCCGTCAGTTCCGCTTTTCAAACGAAACTACCACCGACGACCACGGCATGCACCTGATCGGTTACCTCGAAAATTATAAAGGTACGGGACAAGACTGGTACCTGATTAAAGATTCGAGCTCAGGTTCCAGAAACGTGGGAGAGGACGATCCAAAATTTGGGTATTACTTTTTTAGTTCCGATTATATCAAACTGAAAATGATGGGTTTCACCATTCATAAAGATGCGGTAAAAGATGTTTTGAGTAAGTTTAAATAGTAGTGAAATAAAAAATGCAGGGAGAAAGGTTCTTTTTTGAAGAGCCTTTTTTCTTGCCCTCTTTTATTGTATATTCCATGGTTAAAAAAGGAAATCTTTATGCCAACGGTAGCTCAGCAATTTGCACATACCCTGCGCGAAATAGGTGTTCGTTATGTTTTTGGTGTTCCCAGTGGGAACATGATTGATTACATAGAAGCACTCCGCAAGGAAGAAGGGATTGATTTTATATTGGTTGCTCACGAAGCTACGGCCGCTATTATGGCCGATGTTTGCGGACGAATCTCCGGAATACCGGGTGTATGTTTTGCCACATTCGGGGCGGGTGCAACCAATCTGAGTACCGGTGTTGGAGAAGCTTTGCTCGACCGGTCGCCGCTTCTGGCCTTTACGGATGAGATGCCGGATCACCTCTTAAATCGGGTGGCTCAAATGAATATCAATCATCAGCAACTGTTCTTCCCAATAACAAAATCGACAACAAGGATGAATGCTGCAAATGTAGATGAAGTAATTCTGAAAGGTGCCGGTATTGCTGTTTCTGGTGTCCCCGGCCCGGTTCATATTGGAATTCCGGCCGGAATTGGGCAAAATGAAATTATGGCAAGGCCTGCCGACATGGAATACCTGCGGATCGAAAAGAAAAGATGGTCGCCGTTGGTTCCCGAACAAGTACGAAAAATAGAAGTTCTTTGGAGAAAAAGTAAAAAACCGGTTTTAGCGGTTGGCCTGGCAGCTGTAAGGGCTGGTGTAAAAAAATTGATCCTGCAGTTAGCTGAAAAATACAACATCCCGGTGGTGTTAACACCCATGGCAAAAGGTATGTTCGCTGAAGGTCATCCTTTGTATGCAGGTGTGCTGTTTCATGCCTTGTCGGATATTGTTGCAGAAACATACCGTGAAGCTGATTTGGTACTTGGAGTAGGTTACGATCCGGTAGAATTCAATTACGAAGACTGGATGCCCAACGTTCCATTGATTCATATTTGCGAAAAAGAAGCAGACGTGGATACTGCGCAGATTCGTGAAGTTTTAAATGTAACCGGAAATATTGAAGTGGCTTTGAGAGAATTACTAAAGCTGGAAACTTCGTTGAAAAAGTGGGAAAACAATCAATTGGGTGAACGAAAAAACAGGATGTTGCAAAAACTGGCACCACCTCCCGGAAGTTTTGGGCCGCGTGCCATTCTGGATGAACTACGAAAGGTTTTCCCGGACGAAGGAATCTTAACTGTTGACGTTGGCGCTCATCTTCATTTACTTGGACAGCAGTGGAGAACCCCGAAGCCTGGAAAATTAATGATGACAAACGGATGGTCGGGGATGGGCTTTGCAATTCCTGCAGCAATGGCCGCAAAAATGTGTTATCCTCAACTTCCGGTGGCTGCTTTAATGGGAGATGGTGGTTTTTACATGACAGTAGGAGAATTGGCTACGGTTAAGCGCTTAAACCTGAATATTGTATTTGTGGTAATCAACGATAGTAGTTTGTCACTCATCAATATAAAACAGGCAAAAAAGAATTACGACTCGCACTATGGGACCGATTGGAATAAATCAACTGAAACCCCCACAAACCACTATTTTGGAGTGCCGGTGATTCGGGTGGCTGATTTTAATTCTTATCAAAACGCATTAAAGCAGGTATTTAATTCGGAAGGCCCGGCAGTGCTGGAAGTGGTGACTGATTCCATGGAGTATGATGAGTTATTGCTTCGCCCCAATCGTATTCATTTTTAATCAGCCAAATTGCAGATGACTTTGTCATAGGAATAATCAACTTTAAGAATTTTTTACTCTTTCATCCCCCCAAATTTCCTGTATTGATTACGGGCCATTCTTTGTCTTTTATTGAAACAAGAGGTTTTTGCACCTTTCCATTTTTCGAAAGTCCGGAAACATAAATACGTATTTTCCTAAAATATATCCGTAAAATTACGGATTTCCGAAGGCTTTGTTTTTCAATAAAATGCAGGATGGAATTCATAAGGTCTATTTCATAATTTTTCGAAATGACCGATATATGGTTGTCTGACTTTATAACGTTTTCCTAAGATGTTTTCAAGAATAAATGAACGTATTTCACCAACTTAAAATCAAGTTATGTAATTGTGGTTATTTCGAAACAATGTTCATTCCATAAATAAATACTAAAAAGTCTTTTATTTGTTCATGAATTGCGTACTAAACCCGATTGACTTCGGACATACAGTGTGCTAACTTGCCATACAAGAAAATTGAACTGGAAGCAAAGCTTGACTTTTTACCCCGAAAATATTGATACCCGTTTTCTGATACTGTGTTTTGGATTCTTATGAAGTGATCTGATAGCATTAAAAGAGGTTTTAATTTAATACATCAGATTATGAAACACGATTACTTGAAACTCCCGGATGCACGAAAGTTGCTAACCGGACAGCAGGAGCGAACATTGTTAACTTGGTGTTGTCGTTTCTTTCTTTTGGCGTTTATCGTTGGTTATTCGACATTTTCTTCCTTCAGTCAGATTATTACTGAAGGAGCAGCTGTGAAGGCAAATTTCGGAATAGATGCGGATATTTATACCGACTTTCTGCTTGATCCTTCACTTGATACTGTAAACCCAATTGGTACAGATGACTGGTTTGAAATGTCATTGGGGAGTGGTTCTCCTGTTTTTAAACCCAGCCAGGCATTTATTGATGCTATTAATGCTGCACTTGCAGTTGATGAAAATTTCAGTTTTCAGGTTCGAATGAGTGATTTTGGGCATATTGAAAGAAACTATGGTCCGGATGCCAATGGAATTATCTGGATAGACGGGGTGTATGCAAGAGATAACAATACAGCCGGAAATGGAAAAGACAGTACAGCCTTTGGAGGTACTTCGGATAAAAACTTTCAGGATCCTTCGACGTGGGATGTGGGTATTAAAGATCCTTACCAAAAAGGAGACTTGGTTGACGTTTATGCGCACATGAGGCAAGAAGCAAATACTGATGTTTGGGGAATTGGTGCTTTTTCTACCCGATCAACTTCAGGGTCTGTTCATGCTGATTTTGAATTTTTTAGAAATGAGTTTGGATTTGATGGAGCACATTTTTCAAATACCGGAAGCGATCATGGACACACGTCATGGACTTTTGATCCCAATAATGGACAGGTAGATGAAGCGGGTGATTTGATCGTAAGTATAGACTATGAAAAAGGAGGAGATGATCCTGTGGCAAGTATCCGGGTTTGGGTGAGTGAGGCCGACTATATTTGGGGTTTAGCAAATTTTGGAGTGGCTTCATCCTTTAAATTTACCGGTGATTTCACGGCCGAATCTGGAGTTGGCTTTGGATATGCTGAAATTGAACCCGCAATAGCAGGAGGGAATCCTTCTGCCTGGGCGGTAGTAAATGTGGACAGTGTTTCTCCGGCTCCTCCGTGGGGAACATTGGAAGGTCCTCAGGCAGGGATAAACGAAGAATATTTACCGCTTCAATTTGCTGAATTCGCAATCAATCTTTCTTTTTTGGGATTGGATGCTTTTGGAGGAGATGCTTGTAATAAAAGATTGGGGAGCTTGTTGGTTAAGACTAGAAGCTCACCAAGTTTTGAATCGGAAATGCACGACTTTGTTGGACCGCTGCCTTTTGGATACGACTTAGAAACCAAGATTGTGGCAACGGATCTTGATTCATGCGATGATGGAATCAATCAGTTTGACTTGATGACTGCTGTAGATAGCTTTGGAGATGGGAATGTGACATTTTATGCTATTCATGACGATGCATTTGCTGTTCCTCCTGTAAATGCAATTTCTTCAATACAAATTTTACCGGTTGGAGACACCATGTTTTGGGCAAGAAGTTCAAATCCTGATGATGGGGCATGTTTTGCTGTTGATTCGTTTATGGTAACAGTTCATGACAATCCCTCTTGTACTGTAACTGCAACGGATCAGGCCAATTATTCTACTACAAACGGAACCGCAAAGGTTACAGTTACCGGAGGTGAAGCACCTTACACGTATGTATGGTCAACCGACAATGGATCAATTGGAGGAGGCCAGGGAACAGATAGTATATATGGTTTGAGTATAGGAAGATATTATGTTGATATAGTTGACGCCAACGGATGTACAACATCATGTAATGATTCAGTTGGGTGGGCTCCAGCGGCTCCAACTTGTCAGCTTTTTACTGTTGATGTTGAATGTTTCGGAGCCGAAACCGGTTATGCCTGGGCAGTGGTAGCTCCAACAGGTCCTGACAGTTTTCCACCATACACTTATTATTGGTATGAAGGAACAGGATTTGATCGTACTTTCCTGGATTCGACCGTGACAATTAGTATGGTGGATACGATGTTTAATTTGGGTGTGGGACTTTATTCAGTCGAAGTAAAAAACAGTGTAGATCCAAATACAAGCTTTTGCGCAGACTCAATAAAACAACCTCCGTATAATCCGGTTACTGTTGAATGTGCCGGTTTAACTCTTGGTTCTTGTCTGGAACAATCGGCTGTAGATTTGGCTTTTGCAAATTGGTTGGATACAGCTTTTATGGTTACAGGCGGAACGGATCCACTTGATACTCTATATAAAGTAGGTGATGTTATTGCAGATTTGGATACAGTCGAAACACCTTTGGCATGTGGAGGTAGTGTTACAATAAAAATGATAGTCACTGATAATTGCAGTCTTATGGATAGCTGTGAAGCTACGTTTAGTGTTACGGATGCGCCTTCCGTGTGGTTAACACCACCAGCCAACGATACCCTCGAAGCCTGTAGTTCAGAAGCAGAAATCGCAGCAGAATTTGACAGTTGGTTAGACAGTGTAAAATACGGTGGCGGTTGCAATACCATGATCGGCGATGGCGATCCGTCAGCGCCCGACAGTTGTGGTGGCGAAGTAATGGTTTACTGGTCAGTAAGCAGCGAATGCGAAGCCGATCTTGTTGACAGTGCAGTGTTTGTAGTAAAAACAGCACCTTCTGTATGGCTGATACCACCAGCCAACGATACCCTCGAAGCCTGTAGTTCAGAAGCAGAAATCGCAGCAGAATTTGACAGCTGGTTAGACAGTGTAAAATACGGTGGTGGTTGCAATACCATGATCGGCGATGGTAATCCATCAGCGCCCGATAAGTGTGGTGGCCAAGTGACAGTTTACTGGACAGTAAGCAGCGACTGTGAAGCTGATCTGATGGATAGTGCAGTGTTTGTAGTACGTCCTGATACGGTAATGCCGATGATTGTAATTCGGGATCACCCGGATTCAATTTGCTCAGTGGAACGTGATGGAGGAATAGACCCGGCTTCTTATTATTTAACAGCTGACTGGACGGATAACTGTAAAGGAAGTGGAACAATGGATTCTTTACCAACCGTTGTTCCGGTCGATCCAAACGACCCGATGAAATGTGATGAATATTGGATTTATTCATTCACTTATACTGATGATTGTGGCAACAGTGCAACTGTAAGGGATACGATTATCAAATTTACGGAGTCGGAAGGCGATTGTGAAACAGCATTTGCACGTTTGCCTGAACCCGATCTGCCGGATCCAGAACTCATACCTTGGACAACAGAAATAGGAGCAAGATGCTTCCTGTATGAGCCAGATACTGCGATATTTAATCGTTGGGGCTGGACAAACAGAATCAAAGTGGGCCAGGATTCGGTTTACACAATGGATGTTTATGCCGGTGCCGGTCAGTGCGAACTGAGCAAAGGTACCTGGGTTGGAACCGTTACGCTAAGCTTCAGTGGTTCTACTATGAATGTGGTATATGATCTGGATGATGCCTACGTAATAAGTGAAGCACATATTTATGCTGGTTCCAGTATGTATCCGACATGGAAAAACGGTAAACACAAAGGTGAATATACGGTGGCTCCGGGACAATACACGGTAGTTTGGGAAAACGAACCACCAGCAACCGGGCTCGATGTTGACCTTACAGACGTTTCTGATGGTGATTACATTTTTGTAATCGTTCATTCGGTTGTTTGCATTCCAACTTGTAATTGTCCGGAAACAATAAGAACAGATGTCTCATTAGCATCAACGGCTATTGTAAAGACCAGAACAAATGGTAAGAAAAGTGCTGAAATTACCGGAGTTGGAGTAGTTGCCGAAGGACAATTAAAGGTTTATCCAAACCCGTTTAGCAGTAAGGTTACTTTCGAATTTGTTTCCCCGGTTGACGCATACGGAACACTTGAATTATACAATATTACCGGACAGCGCGTTGCCAGACTGTTGGATCGCTTTGTGATCGGTGAAGAACTAAATAAAGTTGAATTCCGGCCTGCAAATGAAGTTTCAGGAATCTATCTGTACAGACTTGATTTGGATGGTGAAATTCAAATTGGAAGGATCATTTACAAAAAAGAATAATGATCGATTGACAGGACCCTTATTTTTTATCTGATATACATTCAGAGTAATTCTGTTAAAAGCGGGATTCACAAGGAGGTTGACCGTATGGGTCGGCCTCCTTTCTTTATTGTTTTAGAGTTGTTTTGCAAAAAAATCTTTATAATTCAGGTATTATTCCCTGAAAAAGAATGCGAATCCCTTGAGAGAAAGAAATGTTTGTTAAGTACGAAATAGTGTCGGGAAACAGTTCCTTTAGGTTTTGCCTGAAGTTGTTCGCCTTGTCCGGTTTTTGAAATAAGCGTGAAAGTATGGTTTATTGAAAAGGGCTACGGACATACATCAACTTACGATAGGGGCTTTCACGGATTGACTTATATATGGTTTTTTACGTAAATTGTGCAGGAAATTGCGGAGATTACTCTATACAAAATTTAATTCTAAATAGCTTTTAAGGTGACTGCTTAATAAAGTTTGTTGTTGATTGTCATTGACAATTCAGGAAAATTATTACCCGAAGCGGTAATTGAAGAATGTACGGTCAATGTGAAACAAACAGAGGAGAGAAAGTCTCTCTGTACTTTAAAAGTTAAAAGCCATGTGTAAAATAGCCATTTTAGAGCCCTTCACACTTTTAGGTGCAGGCATTGCATCAATATTAAGCGAAGAAAAGCAATGTGAAGTGCTGGCGATTGCCCAAACAAAAGAAGAGTTAATCAGGCGTTTGGCCAAATCGGTACCCGATGTTATTATAATTGATATCATCCACGGTGAAAATACGGGCGTAAAACCAATAAAAAGGCTCCGGCGTATGTTTCCCGATACGCCATTGCTATTGATTGTGAGTGCAAATTATGCCGATTGTTTTGAAGAATATATCCGATTGGGTGTAAAGGGCTTTGTTTTTAATACGTCGGATGCAAAGGAGCTTGTAAAAGCCATTCAAAAGTTACGGGCCGGAGATGAGTATTTCAACAATAAAGTATGGAATATTTTTAAAAGCTCTATCCAGTTGCGAAAACACAAGGTTCAGGAAGAGCGGCTATCCGACAGGGAAGTATCTATATTAAAGCTTTTCTCGTGCGGAATGACATATAAGGAAATTGGATCTGAATTGAACATTAGTCCGCGAACAGTGGAGACGCACAAACGAAATATTCTGGCCAAATTAAAAATTAATACCACAGCAGAAATGGTAAAATATGCGTATCGGCATCATATTCTTACGTAACTTTTTTACCGGCTAAGATTTTATTTTCGTCACTTTTGATCCAATAAATGGGTATAAATCCCGATTGCTCCAAACACGCATTTCGCCGTAACTTTCACAAAACAAAAATTAACAGGAAGCAGAACTTATTATTCTCTTTACCCCGCTTTTTTTAAACCGTAAAGAACCGCAAAAAATACTGTATTGGAATTTTTCTGACGATGATCTGATAAGAACCGGATGTTAGTCAACTTAAAATTATCGGATTATGAAGAAAAACTACAAGTGGTACAAAGGACTATTACTCCTTTGTTGTTCTCTGCTGCTCTCTTTTGTGGCCTATTCTCAGTCATGTCCGCATTTGAGAGGTACTGCGCCTGTTCAGTATCCCTATAACGGAATGGGTATTGACGGTGACGCCAGGACAAACTTTGCTTTTGATCCAACAGTTTCATGTGCTTTTGCTGGCGACTGGTTTTTGTTGCCCGGAGATCCATCAGGACCGGGTGAACCAATCCGTGATGCAACAACTCCTCCCAGATTTCATCCTCCACATGCAGGAAGTATTGTTGAAGACACTATTACCTGGATTGATCCATTTGGTGTAAAAGATCATACAGTTTTTAAAACAAGTACCAAATTACTGGATGATCCTAATACCTATAAGTGGTGGCCTTTAGCCGGTCAAAAAGCTCCGCAGAAAAACGACATGAATATTGTTTCAGTAATTTTTACAAGGGCAGAAACAAATATGGCACGTTTAGCTCCCGGAACAGTTGTCGATTCCAGGATTCAGCAAGAAGACCTGGCTGTAATCTTTACTGCTGACCGATGGAGTACCGATGGCGATAGTTATATCGACTTTGAGTTTCTTCAAAAGACACTCACATTAAATCCTCTCGGAACGATGACATCGTATGCTGATCCATTTGATGAAGACGGTATTCCACAAGGAGGTCGTACAAAAGGCGATATTGATTTAACCATTGAGTTCCATAATGGTGGTGTTGATGCAACTGCACAGATTGATATTTGGCTACCGAAAGAAGATTCAACCGGCTATACTTATGTACGACAGGATTCTGCAAAGTTTAGCGGAATCGTATTTCTTAGCCAGAATGATAGTTTACTTAAAATTCTACAACCAACCTTTGGCGGGCCGGATTCACTGTACCAGCCCAACCAAGTCGCAGAAGGTGTACTAATGCTTGGTACCATTTTGAGAGAATTTGAAGTTCCTGTAAATATTTGTTCAGAAGTAGCTACCGTGTGGGCTCGCACGAAAACATCGGGAGAAAGTCAAAGTGCAGAATTAAAAGATTTTGCAGGTCCGTGGGATGTTCACGTCGCTCCTGATCCTCCTGAAATCACCTGTAACGAAGTTGTATTTCCAGAGTGTTCTGATCAATCAGAGGTTGAAGCAGTTTATGAAGCATGGAAATTAGGGGACTCTATCACCATTATTGATTCTGGAACCTATGATCAGGATCATCCAATCCAGGGCTTTCTTCCGAATGGCGAATTTAGGGAGTTGCCATCCGATGCCAGCTGTGAAGGATTTAGCACTTCGTACGATTTTGTTTTTGCTGATTACTGTGGCAGAACAGACACGGTTACTTGTACTTTCGTTGTAACCGGAGTCCCTGACCTGCTTGTCAACGATCCTTCCGGTTTATGGAACAGCTCATGCGATTTTCTGGACCAGGTTGACGTGGATACCACATTTGACAACTGGCGTGACGATATCTACGACGCACTGGTTAGCGAAGTCACCGGCCAGCGTTGCCATCCGCAGGTCTAAGACAACTGGGAAGACCTGTATCCATCGATGTGCGAAGGCGACACCGTCAGCATAACCTGGACCGTGACCGATTTGTGCGACACATCGAGTGTAAGCGCGAGCTTTGGTGTAGAAGCCATTCAGGACCTGCTTGTCAGCAATCCTTCCGGTTCATGGAACAACTCATGCGATTTTCTGGACCAGGTTGATGTGGATACCACATTTGA
>JBKEDN010000159.1:0-5422 GCA_047975435.1 Draconibacterium sp.
GAACTTCTTACCCTTGTTGGGCTTTAGCAAGGAAATATTATCCAAACTGTTTTTTTGTAATATGCTGTTATACAATAATAATACAATAAACGGTTTGGATAATAAATAAGTTTTGATAAGCTTGTTTTTTGACGGACGGCAGGGAAATGATATGTATAACGCCCAACGCGAAATGCTTGACTTCCCCTATTTTGGCTATAACCATGGGAAAAACACCTTGGATGCCTGGGCTGTTGACAATGCGAATTCACTAATCCCGACACTAAGCACCTCGGATGTTAACGATCAAAGACGTGCTCTACTTATTTCATAGAAGATGGTTCATTTTTCAGACTGAAGAGTGTAAACATCGGGTACAACTTTAGCTCCAAAGCAGACAGCTTTTTTAACAAAATGGGAATGGATGCTGGTAAAATATTTATACAGGCAGAGAATTTGTGGACTGTAACTTCTTTTACGGGCTTTGACTACGAAGTGCCCGGCCTGAGCAGAACTGGTATTGGTATAGCAGGCATGGGCGTGTATCCTCATACTAAATCGTTTACTTTCGGACTTAACTTACAATTCTAACGAGATGAAAAAAATACTAATCATATCAATTGCGGCATTACTACTTTCAGCATGTCAATCCGACTTTCTGGATGTGGCACCGGAAAATGTAGTTTCCGAAGATAATTTAGACCCGGAGCAATTAGTTGTAGCAGCTTATAGCAGTTTAGACTACTGGTATAATACTGGTGAAGATAGAGATAACCAACCTTTTGACCATGCTCCTTCTAACTGGTGCTTTTCAGACATCAGAAGTGGAGATGCCTATAAAGGAGGTGGAGGTGTCGGGGATAATCCTGGCGGAGGTACGCATGCACTGGAAATACACCAGGTTTTCCCCTCTTCCGAGAATGTGTATAATTTATGGCGTGCACTTTATTTTGCCATATTCCGGGTGAATAATGCGATGATTGTCGTAAATGGTAGTTCTGATTTTTCTCAAAAAGAGTTACGAATAGCCGAATTGAAAGTGCTTCGAGCACATTTCTATTTTGAATTGATGAAGAATTTCGGATCATTCGCTTATATCGATGAAAATACACCGGTAGAAAGTGTTACGAGTGTAGAAAACTCGCTTGACCCTGTCTTTTTATGGGGGAAGATTGAAGATGACTTAAACGCGGCAATTCCGGTTTTACCGGAAACTCAAGAAGACTTAGGCAGGGTAAATAAATTGGTCGCTTATGCTTATCTGGCAAAAGCTAAATTATTTCAGGAACAATGGAGCGAGGTTATTACATATGCCGATTATGTATTAGCTGGGCCATATGAATTGGTCGATGACCTTGAAAAACTCTACTCAACTCCCGGATATGCCAATGCTGAAAATGTATTTGCGGTACAGTATTCTGTAAATGATGGTTCGGAATATGGGAATGTGAATTTTGGAGATGTGTTAAATTCACCTGATTCTCCGGCTGACGATACCAATCACCCCTATTTGAATGGGGACGATTTTCACAAGCCTTCGCAAAATATTGTTAATGCATTTAAAGTGGATGAAAATGGATTGCCTTTATTGGATTCATACAATAGCTCCGATTTGGCTTACAATGATACTTCTACACCAGTAGATTCCAGATTAGACCATTCGATAGGCAGACCGGGTATTACCTGGAAACAATGGCTAAACATGCCAATGCAAATTAACTGGAACAGGGATATCCCGACTTACGGCTACTATGTGCTAAAGAAATATCAAATTGACCCTTACTCCGATTTAAGGGCAACAGGAGGTTTCCCATGGGCCAAAGGAGCACTGGATTTCCCAATAATCAAACTTAGCGATGTGCTTTTGTGGAAAGCTGAAGCTGCGATAGAATTAGGTGATGTTGCGACCGGAATGACTATAATCAATCAAATTCGCACCAGAGCGATGAATTCGCCAAAAGTTTATGATTTTAATAACCCTTCTCAAGATGCAGCGAACTATTCCATAGGTTTGTATTCAACAAACGTTACTCAGGATTATGCAAGAAGAGCACTACGCATGGAGCGCCGTTTAGAACTTCATAATGAAGGTCATCACTTTTATGATTTAGTCCGGTGGGGTATTGCCCAAAGCTGGATAAATGACTACATACTTACAGAAAGTACTAAAAGAAGTTACTATGCAGGAGCTTCATTTACATCTGGAAGAGATGAATATTTACCCATACCACAAATTGAAATTGATGCAGTAGGATCAAATGTTTATACACAAAGACCGGGTTACAATTAACCCTGATTAAACAAATGACTAATTCAAAAATGTAAACAAAATTCAATAAGATGAAAAATACAATTAAAAATACAAACAGATGGATTCTTGTTCTGTTTCTCGGAATTGCCATGGCATTGTTCACGAACTGCGAAGATGATGTGAAATTTGAAGACCATGTACCTGATTACACCCATTCAATCATAAGGTCTTTCAGTGTGAATGGGCAGCAAGCAACTATCGATCACACTAATGCTGTGATAAACTTAACTTTGCCAGCAGGAACCGACATTAGTTCTGTAATAGTTGACTTGACACTTCCAGAAGGGGCGACTGTTGATCCAGCCTCTGGAAGTACAGTTGATTTTTCTGCCGGCCCAATTATTTTTAAGGTTACTAACAATGATATAACCAGGGAGTACAACGTTACGATAGCTGCTTACGGAGATCCAATGATTATGACCTTTTCAATCGGTGAGAACGAAGGTGTTATTGACCAAATAAATGGTACGATTGACGTTACCGTGGGCAGTCAGGAGGATATCAAAGCATTAACCCCACAGTACACCATACCAAGTGGTACTACTTCTTCTCCACAATCAGGGGTGGCACAAGATTTTACCAATCCGGTCGAATATACCATCTTATCTGACGATGGCTTTACGGGGAAATCATACATCGTAACTGCGATACAGTTACCCCAAGCTATCATTACAGGTTTTAAAACCGGTGAAGATATTTGCAGTGTAACAGGAATTATTGATGATGAAGCTTCTGTAATTAATCTTGATTTTCCAGCCGGAACCGACTTGTCGGACATTACACCAATTATTGAAACAACCGAAGGATCAACTCTTTTTCCTGAATCGGGAGTAGCTCAGGATTTTTCATCAGGTCCGATAGACTACACAGTAACGAATATAGAAGGTTTATCAAAAACCTATTCTGTAAATGCCAGAACCATTGCTTCCTCAAACAAAATTGCATTCATAAGCGGAGCAGATTGTGTTGAAAGCATTTCAGAACCGGATACCAGAGCAGCAGCATTGTGGCTAAAAGCAAATTATGCTGAAGATTTTGTGTATTTAAAAGCAAGTACTTTAACAAGTGAAGATTTGTCAAGTACAGAACTGATTGTGTTATACTGGGATAATGTTGGCACACAAGAAATGCCTGACGGAGGTATTACATCTGACAAAGTGGCTATTATTACGGATTATTATAAAGCAGGCGGAAATTTAATAGTTGAAGGTTTTGCCATTAATTTATTGGACGAAATAGGAAGAATCGACATCAACGGTACTGTATTCGCAAATGAAGGAGGAAATACGAATCCAGTTGGAGGAGAGAACCTTGATGTCTGGGGGTTAAGAGGTACTTACTCTACTCCAAGTCCCACAGAATCTGCGAATCATCCTATTTTGGATGGATTGGCCCAAGACGGAACAGACTATTATCCAATGAACAATGCACATTATAAAGAAGACCGTAATTTCGGAATCGATTTTGGGTGGTCAGAATATGATGGTTTATTCACAGAAGCCCAATGCTCAGAGGATAGAGCTTTAGAATTTGAATCTGCGACAAACAGTGTCCTGATCAGATGGTATGAATGGTTAGATTCACGTGGATGTGGCATCGGATTAGCTGAGTTTAAACCACAAGGTGACTACCAGGGAACGATGATTTTAAATACAGGTGGCTGGCTGGAATGGAGTATGGAAGATAACAACGGAGCTGTTAATAATTATCAAGGAAATATCTATTTACTGCATTCAAATGTTATTGACTACCTACTAAACTAAAAAAGTATGGAAAAAGCAATTCAAAAAAGTATATTCGCAATTGTAGTGCTAATCTTAGGACTACAATCCTGCAACGAACGGGAAAACTATATGGATGGATCCAAGGTGCTTGATATTGTGGAAGGTGTTACGATCAATAATAGAAGTGCTGAAATCAATCATTTATCCGGTTCAATAAATATCAGCCTGCCAGGTGATACCGATTTAAGTTCTGTATTATTTGAGGCATCTGCTCCGGAAGGAGTTACTGTAACGCCTTCAAGTGGGTCAACCTTGGACTTAAATAGTCCTGTTGAGGTAGTCGTGAACAACAACTTTACCGAAAGAACTTATACAATCTATGCTACACTATTGCCTTCGAAAGTTGCCTTTTTGGGCGATGGCGTAACTATAGCAGAAATAGCTGACGATGATGTAAAAGCCGCAGCTGAATGGGCAGCTGCAACTTATGATAATGATTTCGTTTACATTTCCTACGATGATTTATCAGATGAAGCATTGGATGGGGTGAATGTCATTCTATATGTATATGACAATGTTGGCTCAACAGCACAACCGACAGCTTTGTTGGAAAAACTAAATGTTCTTTCTAGATTTTATGTGCAAGGTGGTAAAATTGTCGCTGGATTGTTGGGTACCGGAATTGTTGAAGAATTAGGCAGGGATAACTCCGGATTAAGAAACGTTCTCGGAGCTGGAGAAGGAGGGGACAATCCCGATACATGGGGAGTTGGCTTTACAGGTTCACCTGTTTCTAATATTATCTCAGCAGGGGTCGATTTCTATGAGACCAATATGGCTTACGTTATTGACGCCGGATACAAAGAAGATCATAACGCTTTATGGGATTTAGGGTCGATTACCTCTTCACCTTACAACACGTTCAACACACGTTACAATGCCGAACCAATTGCTGCATGGGATTGGGCAGTAGCAGATCAAAGCTATGCAGGTATTATTGTATGGAATCCATTTGGCAGGTTCGAAGGCTATATCATCACAATTGGACTTGGAGGTATGGAATGGAGTATGAATGATGGTCGAGACAACCCCTATTTAGGTAATGTGCACCAAATATATCAAAACAGTATAGACTATTTATTAGCTAGATAAGTATCAGATTTCAGAATATCGAAAGGAGGTTGACTAAAAATCAAATTGGCCAGCCTCTTTTCGTTCCTGTTGCACCTAGTTATTCTCGAAAAATCATTTAAGAAACGGACTGTTCGCCAATTTTCAACTCAACTCATTTTAGGTAACCTCTAAAAATTAGTTTTATGAAGCATGTCTATTCTTCTGTTAATGAAGTTGCCATCCATTTTCAATCATCATTTTCCTTTTCGTTCAATTTTCAGCCATAATTTCATTG
>JBKEDN010000170.1:0-5626 GCA_047975435.1 Draconibacterium sp.
CAACAGTCAGCCTCGCATTTGAACTGCGTGATAAACTCCTGAAAATCTCTTGGATATTTCTCAATCTCGTTCATGTATCAAAGATAAATCTTTACTTGACTAAAAGGGATAAGCAGTTCAAAAAAATACTACAGGAAGCCGAAAAATGTAACAGGAGATTATCTGCTTGGATTTTTGGATATGCTCCCGGTAAAACAAGGCCAGTGTCCGGCGGGTGCTAAATTTCTCCATCCCGTAGCTGGATAAACCAAACAATGGCAGCCAGTTCGGCCGGCATAATGGCGCCGGTGTGGTCGAGTCCAGGTAGAGGTTTTAGCATTACCAGGTCGCTGCTAACACCCTTGTCCATAAATTGCTGGTGCAAGTCGGTACTTAAAACAGGCGGTACATAAATATCGGCTGTTCCGTGAACAAGCAGTGTAGGAACGTTGGTATTGTATCCCTCAATGCTGTTTTCTCTCATCATTGAACGCAGCGAGGCAAACGTTTCGCCTGTTGTCCAGTTGGCAATAAAATCGGGTTGAAAAAGATCGGCTACAACCGTTGTTAGTTCGCCATTTATATCTGCTCCCGAATGATTTCCATCGAATAGTCCGGAAATTTTATCGGCGTAAGGCTGCCGAAAAACCGAGTCGATTGGAGTTTCCATTCCCAGTTTTTCATAACTGTTAAACAGGTAAGCCAGAAAATACGGCATAGGATATTCGCTTGCAGTAGCTACCGTTTCGGTAACTGTTGTGATATCGTATGGCCCGGCGCCACAGGCACTTGCTTTTAAATTAAATTCGTTTGAATATTCCGTTTCTATAGCCTTTTGCAGTTGCATGGTTGACCATCCGCCCTGCGAATAGCCGGTAATGTATAAATCGTTACTAATACTTACCGACTCGTTTTCAGCCATAAATTCTTTTACAGCCCTTAACATATCGGTTACCGACTGAATGGTAGATTCAGCATGCAGATAGGGGTGAAACATATCGTCGGAAGCGCCAAATCCTAAATAATCGGGAATGGCAACAACAAAGCCTGATGAAGCCATCATTCCCAGTATTGAAAACAAACCTTCGCCATTGGCAATTTTTTGCGGGAGCGAAAGGATGTCGTCGTCAACAGATTCTGAGGGAGCCATACTGTGCAGGGTATTCGTTCCGTTCTGGAAACTCATCAGCGGATAAGTTCCTCCTGTTGTTGGAATACACACAAGCCCCGAAGCCACTACATCTTTGTCGTCAAACGTTGTATTGTAAGTAATTTTATAAATCTCAACACCCGATGTGAACTTATCAGAAACTGTTGCAAAATCGGGGTAAGCCGATGCAATACCACCCATTGTTGCAGTGATTGTAAACTGCGGATAGGTGACAATCAGGTTGTCGTCAACCATGTATTCATTTTCGTTATCGTCAACTTTTACGTCGTCAAAATCATCGCAGGCAAAGAATGTAACACTAAGGAGACAAAACAGAAAGAAGGGTTTTAATAGATTTTTCATGGCAAAATGTTTTCAGTAAGTTTTAACCAAATTAATGTTGTTTTATTGTCAATTGGAGTTAGCAAAAGCAATAAGTGTAACAAATATAAACAATCGATGTTGAAAGGAACCTAAAGTTTTTAATGAACATATAGTTTCATTTGCTTAATTTTAAGTTATTCATGTTGATATTTTTCGAAACGTTACAATTTGCTATGAAGAAAATTTTACTCATTGTTTGCCTGGTTTTACCTGTTTTTCTTGTAAAAGCAGAACCCATTAAAGTGATGTTGGTTACCGGAGGGCACTCGTTTGATACTGTGCAGTTCTTCCAAATGTTTGATGCAATGGAAGACATTGAATACGAGCATTTCGCGCAACCTTTCGCGAACAAGGAAATCGCAAAAGGCGGAGCCGAGGATTTTGATGTTATCGTGTTTTATGATATGTGGAACAACATTGGATCCATAGAACGGGAAGCCTATCGTAAAACGGGAGAGCAGGGTAAACCACTGTTATTTCTGCATCATTCGCTGGTTTCGTACCAGGATTGGCCGGAGTTTGAGAAAATCATCGGTGGAAGATATGTTGAGAAACAAAAAGGGGAAGATGACGAAGAGGCTTCTACTTATGAACACGATGTATGGGTGTATTGCAAAGTAGAAAATTATACTTCGGTAACCCGCGGTTTTAAGGAACTTCGTTTTTTTGATGAAATTTACGGGAATGTAAGGGTTTCTGATGAAGTTTTACCCTTGTTAAGTACGCGGCATCCAAAAAGTATGGAATATGTTGCATGGGAAAACCGGTACAAGAATTCGCGGGTGATCTACATTCAACCCGGGCACGATAAACGTACCTTTTCAGAACCCGACTACCGGAAATTACTTCTTCAGGCTATTCACTCCCTTGCTGGTAAATAATGTGTCATTGTTTTGGAGCCTGCAAATTTTTTTTGAGGGTTTCTGAAATCATCAAGATTTTTTAACACATCTATATGGTGCTTTAAAACACAAAGGGATAACATTTTTTAACATTTTGTTTCCCGGCAAAAAAGAGCATCAACTATTTTTTTTAATTAATTTAGTCGGCGTTACAAACCCTATTAACTTGTTCGATATGCAAAGAGTTGCCAAGTTAATCCACCAATCCAACATGACGTATATCCCAACCAACCTGCCGGTAAAGTTTTTTGGCTTACCGGATGGTAAGGTGTATTTGTTGTATGCCCGGTTTTGTGTTATTGAGCCGGAGAAAACAGATATGGAGTTTGTGTTTGCAGAACACGATGAATTTTTCTTTGATTATTCTACCGGGAAACTTGTTCCCAAAAGTAAGACACGTTATCCGGTGTATCGTGAAATGGTGGATAAGCCAAACCCGGTTTACCACATTTTACAGGTAAACCGCGATGTGAAATCCTATTCCGAAGCAGTTGCACTTTTAAATCAAAAGGCGCTGGAAATGTCTCTTTCTTTGCAGGCTTGCTAAAAATAAAGCATTCGCTGTTTTTTAAAAAAATCAGATTTCTGTGCGTACCATAAAACAGTTCTTGTTCCTTTTTCTGTTATTCAATTTCTTTTTTTGAAGATCCCTCGATCCCAAAATTTCTATGCTGAATAGTAAAACGGTGTTGTGTGATTCTTTTACTTTTCAGTCAGGACTTGTATCATCTCAATTTAATTGCAAAAAAATGTGAAAAACTTTGCTTCGTAATCAATTTTATTTAGCTTTGTGTCATAGGTCGTTCTGACCTATTGTGTGTTTGGGGGTTAACATTTAAGAGGGCAGTTGTTGAACTGCCCTTTTCTTTTTTTTCGGGATTTAACCCGTTTCACCATGCATTCATTTATACCCTTTATATTTTTGATTTTCAGTTTAATTCAGTGAAAATATAAATGTAGGTTTTGTATATTGTTTTTCTGACAATAAGTTGGTTCCTTTTTATAATTCATCTATTTTTGAATACGTAAAAACCAAAAGAATTTGATACTGTATTTTATGGAGTGGCTTTAGTTGGGCTGATTTGTGATTTGCAGATCTTGTTGTAATAAAGAATCTTTACTGTTGAACCGGAATTATCAATTTAAAGAATGAGCCTAAAAAGTGTATTCGAGATGCTCTATGAAGAGCTGAATGAAGAATTATTAAATATCCTTGAGTTCTGGAACCTACAAACGCTTGATCAGGTAAACGGGGGCTTTGTCGGACAGATTAATCATTTTGGGAAGGCTGATTTTAAGGCAAACAAAGGAGTTGTTTTAAATGCCCGGATTCTATGGACTTTTTCGGCAGCCTATCGAATGATTGGTTCTGAAAAGCTCGAATTACTTGCCAACAGGGCATCAGAATATTTGAAAAAATATTTTTGGGATCGCGTGAATGGTGGTTTATTTTGGGAAGTTGATCATTTAGGAAAACCAATAAACACCCGGAAGCAGGCTTATGCACAGGGATTTGGTATTTATGCATTTTCTGAACACTTTCTGGCAACCGGAGATAGATCGAGTTTAGAATATGCGCAACAATTGTTTGAGTTGTTGGAAACGCATTTTCGGGATAAAAAATTTGGCGGTTATATTGAAGCCCTCGATGCTTGTTGGAATCCGCTGGAGGATATGCGCCTGAGTGAGAAGGAAGCCAATCTTCCGAAATCGATGAACACGCATTTGCATATTCTTGAACCTTACACCAACTTATACCGGGCCTGCCCCAATGAACGGCTTAAAACAGGTATAGAACATTTGTTATCTGTTTTTCAAAATCATATTATAGACAATATGGGGCATTTTACACTTCTTTTTGAAATGGACTGGACAAAGAAGTGCGGTATCGTTTCTTTTGGGCATGAGATTGAAGGTGCCTGGCTATTGCGCGAGGCTGCTCATGAGATTGGAGCACAATCATTGTCTGACGAAATTCAAAAAACAGCATTAACCTTAGTTGACAATACCTTAAAATACGGTTTGGATAAAGACGGCTCTTTGTTTTACGAAAAAGATGATGCCCGGCTGGATACAGATAAACACTGGTGGCCGCAAGCCGAAGCCATGGTTGGACTGATGGATGCCTGGGAGAACAGCCAAAACGAAAAATATATTACCGCACTGGTGAAGGTTTGGAATTTTGTAAAGGAGAATATAATTGATTATGAAAATGGAGAATGGTACGGAAGGGTGGATTTAAACGGAGAACCCTACGAAACAGAGGACAAGGTTGGTTTATGGAAGTGTCCGTATCACAATAGCCGTGCAATGATGGAGCTGATACAAAGAATAAGAAAGCACAGCAACAATGATTTTCTATTTTCCTGATGAAAGGCCGGTCTGGTTATTGGCTGTTTTTTGCCGCGAAATAATATCTATGGCAACAATCATTGCCGTGAAACCCCAAAATGGTACTGAAAGTTTGTCGGTGTCGAGAAAATTATTCAGAAGGCCATGTACATAATAGGTTGTTAAACCCAGTAAGGCAGCCAATATAATTTGTTTTAGCAGCGGATCGGTCACCTGTGTGTAAGTTTTAACTGCGGTATAAATTACAACTCCAATAATAAGCAGGTAAGTCAGCAGCCCCATAACACCCGACTCTGATAAAGGCCCAAGGTATTCGCTGTGAGCGTTTCCTCCGTCTCCGGCATTGGTGCTGATAATGGTGCGATCTTTTGTTAACTGATAGGGGGCGTACTTAAACATGTAGGTGCCCGGGCCAAAGCCAAAAACAGGCCTGTCTTCAAACATGCGCAATGCACAGCTCCACCGGTTTATCCGTTCAAGGTTGGAAGCATCAGTAGATATATTCGACATCGACGAAATATGCGTTCCCAGGTTAGCCGAAGATTCTTTGGAGTTTTGCTCCAGTTTCATTAGAATTTGTTGCTGAAATGCAAAGAAAAGCGCTGCACCGGTAACGATGGTTATAAGAATTGTTTTGAATCTGATCTTCAAAAGCAGGATGATCCACAGTCCAACTGAAACCATTAAACTAAGCCATGCTGCCCGGCTGTATGAAAGAATAAAGCCCATCAGAATAACCAAAAATGCAAAGCTGGCGAAAATGCGCCATTTTTTTTGCAGACTTTTATTCAACACAAACATAAGCAGGAACGGAATATACAACGCAAGTGAAGCCCCGTAAGAAGTATGGTCGTTGTAA
>JBKEDN010000218.1:0-15727 GCA_047975435.1 Draconibacterium sp.
ACTGTTTGTCCCTGTTGCTTTGTATCTTGTCCTCATTGTATAAGAATATGCTCCTAAGATACTATTTACTATTATAATAGGCTGATTGGTAGATTTTTAATTTTTAGAGGTTTCCTTTAATGAAAAGCGCGAATTGGTTTATACCGGGAGGGGGGTAGATAATCCGCGGGATACGTCAAAAATGACGAAAAACGATTTGGATCGTGCCTTGGATGAATTAACTTCGGGCCGGCCAATAACCGTTCCGCTTACCAATCCCATTGGCTGCAATGTAAAATGGGAGGGGAAAGATAAACACTGGATGCCGGCAGATGCCTGCGACCTGATTTGGTAGCTAAATCTGAAATAGAAAATTTAAACCTAAAATCAATATTCAATGATGAATCAATTAAAAACGCTTTCGTTTTTTGCACTTATTGTTCTGGCAATGAGTTGTACTTCCGGTCAGCATCAGGACGCAAATAAACCCAACATTATTTTTATACTAGCCGATGACCTTGGCTATGGCGATGTTTCGTGTTTCAATAAAGAGGGGAAAATACATACTCCCAACATTGATCAACTGGCAGCTGATGGTATGGTGTTTACCGATGCACATACGAGTTCAGCCGTTTGTACACCCACACGTTACAGTGTTTTAACAGGGCGTTATAACTGGCGGTCAAAGTTAAAAAACGGGGTTTTAAGTGGTTATAGCAAAGCCCTGATTACTTCTGAACGGCTTACACTTCCCGGTTTTTTACAGGAAAATGGTTACCAGACTGCCTGTTTTGGTAAATGGCATTTGGGCTGGGATTGGAAAATTGTTAAAAACGATTCGTTGGAGATCAATCATTTGAATGCACTTCCCAATGTTGATTTCTCCAGCCCGGTTGAGAACGGGCCCAAAACACGTGGTTTCGACGAGAGCTATACGTTTTGCGGCTCGTTGGACATGGCGCCTTATGTTTGGGTTGAAAACGATGTACCAACCATGGTTCCGGAGAAATATACGGTAAATAAAGGAAAGCAGACATGGTGGAGAAGAGGACTTACTTCAGACGATTTTGTGCACGAAGAAGTATTGCCTAAAGTAGCTGAAAAGACTGTTAATTATATTCAGGCACATGCCAAAGACGATCATCCGTTTTTTGTATATATGCCTCTGCCTGCACCACATACGCCTATTCTTCCATCAGAAGCATTTTTAGGGAAAAGCGGTTTAGATAATCCATATGGTGATTTTGTGATGATGGTGGACGATGTGGTTGGCCAGGTAATGAAAGCGCTTGAAAATGCAGGAATAGCTGAAAATACCCTGTTGGTTTTTACCAGCGATAACGGTTGCTCGCCACAGGCTGATTTTGAACAGCTTGCCACAAAAGGACATGATCCGAGTTATGTTTTTCGCGGATCAAAAGCCGATATTTTTGAAGGAGGGCACCGGGTTCCCTTTGTGGTTCGGTGGCCCGGGAAAGTAGTACATGGGACTTCCAAACAACTGGTTTGCACTACCGATTTGTTTGCCACTTTTGCCGATGCAATTGGGGCTGATTTTCCGGAGAATACAGCCGAAGACAGTTACAGTTTTCTGGAAGCGCTGGGGATGGAATCGCAGGCTCCTGAGCGGACAAGTATTGTTCATCATTCCATCAACGGATCGTTTGCCTACAGAAAAGGAAAATACAAGGTTATTTTCTGCCCGGGATCAGGTGGTTGGAGCGCTCCAAAACCCGGATCAGAGGAAGCCGAAAATTTACCGCCGGTACAACTTTATGATCTGGATGCCGACATTTCAGAAAAGAATAACCTGGAAAGTAAATTTCCTGAAATTATTGAAGAATACCGTTCTGAACTGGCTGACATTGTAAAGAACGGAAGAAGTACAGTTGGAGCGCTTCAGAAAAACGATGGGCCTGAAACATGGAGGCAGTTAAATTGGATGAATGAGACTACAGCTGAAACAAACGAATAGCTGCATGCATTTTTGGGGGCCATTTTTTTGTTGCGGGAAGATATTTAAACAGATAAATGTGGTTGAATTTTAAGTATTTAAAAAGGGCTGTTCAAATTCGTTTTGAACAGCCCTTTTTACATTAAGGAACTTATTTCTTTATGGCCGGAGTTGAGTAAGGTGGATGAGTAAACTCCTTTGTTCCTTCTTTTTCCACCATTTTTAGTACTTCTTTTACGGCTCTTTCCAGCTGAGGATCAATTCCTTTTTCAAGCGATCGGGCATCCTGGCGGACTGCAATATCGGGAGCAATCCCTTCGTTTTCGCCAACCCATTTGTTGTTTACAGGATCAAAAACTGCATTGGTTGGTGCAGTGAGGTAGCCTCCGTCAACCATTCGGTAGTGGACAGCCGATGAAACCAACCCTCCCCAGGTGGTTGTACCAATCAGTGGCCCGGCATTCTGGTGCCTGAAAACCCAGGGGAAAAAGTCGCCTCCTGATCCGGCTTTTTCGTTAATCAGCAAGGCTTTAGGCCCCAGGATACCGGCAGGAAGTATAAAAGGCTTGCCGTTGGGGGCTTCGTTGGTAACGGCAGCCCTTAGTTTACGTGTCATCAAATCCACCATGTAATCGTCAAGCAGGCCACCGCCGTTAAAGCGCTCGTCAATCACTGCACCCAATTTATCCTGTTGGGCAAAAAAGTAGCGGTTAAACGATACAAGCCCCGGTGTACCTGTGTTTGGTACCCAAATGTAGGCAAGTTTTCCATCCGACAGTTCATCCACTTTTCTTCGGTTGTCTTCTACCCAGGTACGCTGGCGCAAAGCATTTTCGCTCGAAATAGGTTTCACGGTAATTTTCCAGGCGCCTTCCATTTCTGGCTTGTCATTTATTTGCAACACCGTTTGAATACCGGCGGTACCGTCCAAAAATTCGTACGGGTTATCGGAACTTTTTAGTTCTTTTCCGTTTATGCCAACCAGGTAATTGCCTTCTGCAACTTTTAACCCCGGTTCTTCCAACGGGCTCGACAATTCCGGGTTCCAGCTTTCGGTTGTAAATATCCGTTCAATCTTCCAGCGTCCTTTTTCGGTGGTAAGATCGGCTCCAAGTAATCCTACTGTATTTCTATCGGTTGAGGGGTAATCGCCACCACCAACAAAACTGTGCCCCACCGAAAGTTCGCCATTCACCTGGTCGAGAATATAAGTCAGGTCGGCACGGTGTTTTATATAAGGTACCAGCGGCGAATAGCGTTCATACACTTTGTCCCAGTCTCTTCCGTGCATATTGGTTGCGTAGAAATAGTCGCGCTCATACCGCCAGGCTTCTTCAAAAATCTGTTTCCATTCCCGCGAGCGGTCCAGTTTCATTTTTAGCTCCGGGTTCAGCGATTTTCCGTCTTTTCCTGAAGCGCCCGAAGTATCCATAATTTTCCAGGATGGGCCAATCCTAGCCAGCATTTTTTTTCCGTCGTTGGAAACAGAAACACTGCCAACACCTCCGACAAATTCTTTGGCCTTGCGGTCTTTCAACGTAAATTTTTGAAGTGTCAACCCGGGTGTATTCGGTACAGATTCTCCGATAAAAGCAGTTCCTTCGGGGCCAGTAACAATCATTCTGTAATTTCGTTTAGGCATCGGAAGTGCCATTGTCCGGCTTTCAATCCCGTCGAAATCGATTTTTATTGAATCCTTCTTTTCTCCGTCTTTTTTGTCTTCCTTCTTATCATCTTTTTCTTTTCCTTCGCCTTCGCCTTTCTTTTCGTCTTCATCTTTCTTCTCATCCTTCTTTACTTCCTCTTCATCGCTTTGCAGTTTGAAGGGTGAATCTTCATCTTTTTGCAGGTTCACCACATACACGCTGTAACTGGCATCGGCAGTCATGGCACTGGTATTGGCCCAACCCGAGCCAAGCGCCAGGTCGGTACTTGCCAGAAAGTAAAAGTGCTTTTTATCGCGGTCCCAGGCCGGGGAAATGGAATTTGCAAAATTGTTGGTGAGCTTATGGATGCTGTTGTTTTCGAGCGACCAAAGTGTAATCTGGCTGAAATTATTGGCTGCGCCTTTTGCATATGCCAGCCATTTTGAATCGGGCGACCAGGTCAGGCCCATTCCTCCGCGTTCCAGGTTATTATTCCCTGTGTCGATGGTTTGTATGGTTTCTGCTTCAATATTTACTACCCGTATCCGGGCATGATCGTCGTTAAAAGCAATGTATTTCCCGTCAGGCGACCAGGTTGGTTCCCAGCCCAGTTTTGATTCGCCAATGGAAATGCTTTTAGGTTCTGAAAGCCCGTCCTGGTCGGCAATCAGTAATTCGTAACCTTTGCCGTTGCGGTCGGAAAACCAGGCTAGTTTAGCCCCGTCGGGCGACCAAAGTGGTTCGCGGTCGGCCACTCCCGAAGATTGTGTGATGTTTCTTGTGTCGCCATGTTCGGCAGGAACGGTAAATATTTCTCCCCGCGCTTCAAAAATAGCCCTTTTGCCGGTTGGGGAAATCGCAGCTGCGTTAATCGATTTGCCCACATCTTCCCATTGCATTTCTGCCCAGGGGAAATCGGCCGTAATCGAAATGTTTAACTGTGTAATTTCTTTGGTGTTTACATCCATTAACGACAGATAACCATCGCGTTCAAAAGTGAGAGTATTTCCTTTACCGGATAGCCATTTTACATCTGATCCTTCAAACTGCGTTAACTGTTCCAGTTCTTTGGTTTTAATGTTGTACGACCAAATGTTGCTAACAAAATCGCGATCAGAAAGAAAATAAATTTTATCACCCAACCAAACCGGGTGAATGTCGGTTTCTTTGTTGTTGGGTAGCAATTCTTCCGAAAAATCTTTCAGGTTCAGAATAACAAGCGGGGTATTTTGTCCACCACGATAGTCGCGCCATTCCACGTCCCAACGCGAAACCCGGTCGATAACAATCTTTTTGCCGTCGGCAGAAAACGAACCGTCGTTCCCAAACTGTTTGGTAAGCAAAGAGGAAGGGCCGCCGTTTTTTGATACGGTCCACAAACGACCGTAACCGACTGGCGCCGTTTCCCGCGAAGAAGTATAAAGAACCTTTTCTCCATCCGGTGTCCAGCTCCGCACTGTCGCCGAACCCGGATACCATGTTAAGCGGGCGGGTGTGCCACCTTCTGTCGAAACAGTGTAAACAGCGGTTGTTCCTGAACGATTGGAACTAAATGCGATTGTTTTTCCATCTGGTGAAAAATGAGGGTTGCTTTCAACAGCCCCGGTACTGGTTAAACGAAGGGTCTGCTCCCCTGCAAGATCGGAAACCCAAAGGTCGCTACCGTAAATGTAGGCAATGTGTGTGTTACTGATGGTGGGTTGGCGCAGTAACCTTGTTCCCTGCGCAAATGCTGAAGTAATTGTCGCCAGCAAAAAAAGAATTGTAAACAGCTTCTTCATATGATTTAAATTGTTAGAAATTCACAGAAAATATAAACAGGCCCATTGCACATCGGTTCACAGTGAAATTTTGTGGATGATCATTTTACCATTTAGGTACAAATATTTGTTTGAGCCCTTCAATTCTGCTTCAATTTATATAGAACTTATTTTATGGGTCAACGATAGGGCGCACAAATTACAATGAAAGTTGCATAAACAAAAGAACCGGCTATTATAAAAAGACCGGTTCTTTGTTATTGTCGTGATTAATAAGACCTACGCGTTGTAGGTAGAAGAGGCGGTATCGCCACCGTGGCCTGTCCAGTTGGTGTGGAAGAATTCGCCGCGTGGTTTGTCGATGCGTTCGTAGGTGTGTGCCCCGAAATAATCGCGTTGTGCCTGTAACAAATTAGCCGGTAAACGTTTGCTGCGGAAACCGTCGAAATAGCACAAAGCAGAAGTAAGCGCCGGGACCGGAATGCCGTTTTCAAGCGCTGTGGCACAAACCCTGCGCCAGCCAGCCTGTGCAGATTCTACTTTTTCTTTGAAGAAAGGATCGAGCAGCAGGTTCGGAAGTTTCGGGTTGTTGTCAAAAGCTTTTTTGATGTCGCCCAGGAATGCCGAACGAATAATACAGCCGCCGCGCCACATCAGCGCAATACCTCCGTAGTTCAGGTTCCAGCCGTATTCCGAGGCAGCCTCCATCATCAGGTTATAACCCTGTGCATACGAAATAATTTTTGCTCCGTACAAAGCCATCTTCAGGTCGTCGATCAATTGTGCTTTGTTGCCTTTAAATCCAGCTTTGGGACCGGAAATTACTTTTGATGCCTGCACGCGCAAGTCTTTTTGTGCCGACAGGCAACGTGCAAACACCGATTCGCCGATCAAAGTCAACGGAATGCCCAGATCAAGTGCTGATACACCGGTCCATTTTCCGGTACCTTTTTGTCCGGCAGTATCCAGGATGAAGTCAAGGGTTTCTTCGCCGTTTTCATTTTTGTATCCAAGAATATCGCGTGTAATTTCAATCAGGTAACTGTCTAATTCTTCGGTGTTCCATTTTTTGAATACTTCGTACATCTCATCATTGCTCATTCCTAACAATACTTTCATCATATGGTATGCTTCGTTGATGATCTGCATGTCGCCGTATTCGATTCCGTTGTGGACCATTTTTACGAAGTGGCCAGCGCCGCCTTCGCCTACCCAGTCGCAGCAAGGCGACCCGTCTTCTACTTTTGCGGCAATTGACTGGAAAATCTCCTTTACATGTGGCCATGCAGCCGGCGATCCGCCCGGCATCATCGACGGGCCTTTGAGGGCGCCTTCTTCACCCCCCGATACCCCTGTTCCGATGTACAATAAGCCCTTACTTTCCACATATTTTGTACGGCGGATAGTATCGGGGAAATGTGAGTTGCCACCATCGATGATAATATCGCCTTTTTCGAGATGCGGTAACAGAAGTTCAATAAAATCGTCAACCGGTTTACCTGCTTTTACGAGCATCATCACTTTACGCGGGCGTTCGAGTGAGGCGCATAATTCTTCAATGGAATGTGCCCCGATAAAGTTCTTTCCTGCGCCGTGGCCGTTCATAAAATGATCTACTTTTTCAACCGTACGGTTAAAAACGGCTACCGTGTAACCTTTACTTTCCATGTTCAATACCAGGTTTTCGCCCATTACGGCCAACCCGATTAACCCAATGTCTGCTAATTTTTTCATATTGTATTTTTAAAATTTATTTTTTGAACCACATAGACACAACCGGACACATAAGGTCTGTTGATTTCTATGTTTCTATTGCGTTTGTATTTTAAATCCCAAAAGTCTTAATTTCTCCAAAGTCTTCTCATCAATGTTTTTAGCCTTCACTGTATATGAACCAAACTCCCGGCGAACCGGATAATCACCTCTTAGTTTTTCAAAAAGATGGGGTGCGTCTTTTAAGGCTTCATCATCGTTTTCAATGTCGTAGGTTGAAAGAACCGCTTCTGCCAATATTGAATATTCGCGGCGCTGGTTGCCATCAATTTCAATGATCGGATGCTTAGGCTCTTCTACTCCTGAAGGCTGCCAGTCGTCTATGCCCAGCTTGAAAAAACGGCTGACTGCCTGCACACTCATTTTGGTGCCATTGGCTTTCCCGTCTTTTGAATAGCCTGCAATGTGTGGCGTTCCAAATTCAGTCAGGTTGAGGAGTTCCAGGTTGATATCCGGCTCATTTTCCCAGCAATCGGCAATAAAGACATCAATGTCCTTTGCCTCAATGGCATTGTAAACAGCTTCGTTATCGACCACTTCGCCGCGGCATGAATTAATTATCAAAGGTGCTTTCCCTAAATTCTGAAAGAAAGTCTCATTCCCCAAATGATAAGTTTTGTCGTGCCCGCTTAAATTGAGTGGGACGTGAAACGTGATAATATCGGCTTCCTGCTGAATTTTTTTTAGCGATACAAACTTCTCCGGTCCTTCCATGCGTTCCCGTGGCGGGTCGTTTAGCAAAACCTTCATTCCTAATATCTCACAGGTTTTTGCCACTTTGGATCCCACGTTGCCAACGCCTACAATTCCGATGGTTTGTCCTGCTAAATCCATTCGTTTGCGCATGGCCCAGGAAACAAGTGCCGACGAAATGTACTGATTGACACTTTCTGCATTGCAACCCGGAGCATTGGTCCATTGTATGCCTGCCTTTTGGCAATAATCCGTATCTATATGATCGAAACCAATGGTTGCCGTAGCGATAAATTTCACCTGCGAACCTTCCAAAAGTTCGCGATTACAAATCGTGCGGGTACGGGTAATCAGGGCATCAGCGTCTTTTACCACCTCAGCAGTGGTTTTGTTACCGGGCAGGTAAACTACTTCGGCAAAAGCTTCCAGGGCGCCTTTTATATACGGTATTTTATTGTCGATGATGATTTTCATTGTTTTTGATATTGGCTCTTTGTCGTAGGTTTTTTAAAGAACAGAACTGAATACTGAGACTGATTACTGCGACTTGTAATACTCCTTCACCATTTCATCCAACACCCAACTGGTCCGTGCTGCCGATTCGCCGGTACTTGAAGATTTTCCCTTCCCCAATAATTCTTCGACAACCTGTTGCACCAGGTTTTGCGAAATGTGTTGCGGATTTTCAAACTCAAGTTCTTCAGTTCCACTTGCCGTTGTCACTTTCATTTTTCCATGTGAAAAGCAAGGCAAACAAATTTCACCTTTTTCTCCCACAAACTGAATATAATCTTCTACCGAATTCTTATCCACCACAAAACACCAGCTTCCGGTTCCGATTACTCCCGATTCGTGTTTCCAAGTTCCGGACACTGTATCTTCGGCAGGGTAGAGGCCCGCTAAGTTTGCAGCATTCCCTTTTACATCGCTGATCTTTCCCAAAACAAAATCGAGGTAATCCAACTGGTGCGATGCCAGGTCGAAAAAATGTCCGGCGCCTGCAATTTCCGGCTTAACATGCCAGTGCATTTCTTCGGGCTTTTTCCCTCTTTCGCCGGCTTCCTTATACAGTTTTATATTTACCATCAGTGGTTTTCCGATAGTGCCGGAATCAATCAACTCTTTGGCTTTCAGGAAGGCAGGCAGTGTTCTGCGGTAATAAGCCACCCAAAGCGGCTTCCCGGTTTCTTCGGATACTTTTAGCATTTCCAAACACTCAGAATAGTGGCGTGCCATGGGTTTTTCCACATACACCGGTTTCCCCGCACGCATGGCCTCAATGGCGTACGAAACGTGCGAATCGGGTGGGGTAGCGATGTAAACCGCATCCACCTCCGGATCGTTGATTAGCTCCGATGCATTGGAATACCATTTCGGAATGTTGTGGCGGCATGCATAATCGGCTGCTTTTTCGGCATTGCGGCGCATCACAGCCACCAGTTGCGAGTTGGGCACCTTGTAAAACGCCGGGCCGCTTTTTACCTCGGTGACATTTCCAACTCCGATAATTCCCCACTTCACTCTTTTTAATGCCATTTCTTTTTAATGAACCACATAGAAACATAAGAAATCAATAGGTTAATGTGTCCTATGATTCTATTGTGGTATTATGTTAGTATTCAAATCTATCCCTGAACGCCCACAAGCCAATGGCGGGGTTGGAAATGTAAAACACTTCTTCTCCGTCGGGCATTGTATTGTAACCGTCTTTGAGTTTTTCAGGATTGTATTTCGTGGTCATCTCACCAAAATCAGCCCATTTGAAGCCCACACTTTCAATCTCTTCTTTTGAGATGTTTTCCGGGCCTTTCCCGGGGCAATAGGTAATGCTGAAACGTCCTTCCGACGAGCCGTGGATGAGGTGGGCAGCAGCTCCCAGGTTATTTTGCAGGTCTTCGTTATCTTTTACCAGTTGCAGGGTGTGCGGCGTTCCGAAATACCCGTACTTACGGATCAGTTTATCAATCTGCTTGTCTTCCCCGAATTCCTTTAACGCCGGGGCCAGAACAATCAGTTCCCCGTCGTCGGCCAGGGCCATGCGGGTGCGATAGATACTTTTGTTCCCAAGCCAGGTGCTTTTAAATTCGGTAGGATCGAGCCAAACCACCGCTTTCTTGATCGGTTTGTCTAACATTTCAAAATTAACTTCGAGCGAAAGTTTAGCTGCTTTGTCAAACACTTCAAAATCGTCGCCGATAAACAGCCCGTAAGTTTGCAGTTTGCCCTGTTTGTTCAGGCCAACCACGGTTTGCACATAAACAATCGGTAAATGATTAGAGAAATTCTCAGAGGCATAATTAAATACTTTCCGAACGGGCGTGTCGGCTCGGCCCATCATCTTTTCCATTCCATAGGCTGCGCCAATAAAGTGACTTTTGTTGATGCCTTCGGCGCCGCCTGTTCCCACAAAAATATTTTTGTTGTAGTTGGCCATTCCCACCACTTCGTGAGGCACCACCTGTCCGATGGAAAGGATCAGGTCGAAATTTCCTTCCACCAAAAGCTTGTTTACCTGCGCCGGCCAGGTGTATTCCACCGCACCTTCCGACACTTCTTTGATGAATTCGGCAGGAACAGTACCCAGCGTAATCACATCGTTACGCCAGTCGTGGTCGCGGATGAGGTCGGTGGGCATTTTGCCAAACATATGGCTGATCTGCTCCATGGTCATCGGTGTGTGCGTACCCAATGCCGGAAGTACATCCGTTAGTTTTTCCCCGAAATATTCCCAGGTAAATTCTGTCAGGTCGCCTGCTTTCGATGGCAAACGGGTATAGTCGGGCGGCACTGCCAACACCTTTTGTTTGGCGCCCATTTTATCGAGGGCTTCAAATAAGCCTTTTTTCAGATCTTCCCTCAACAGCGATGTGTCGGTTGAGCCTTTTTCGTAGAATATCATTTTGTTGAAATTAAGGGCTAAAGCCCGTTTTACTAGTGTTTCATATTCCCCAGGCTAAAGCCCGGGGCTAATCATATTCGCTTTCCCAAACGCTTCCCCTTTGGGGAGGTTGGGAGGGGCCTCTATCTCTTCACGCGCGCATTTCCGCCCCAAATGCTCCAAACCTGCTCTTCGTCGGCGGGTTGTGCGTAGTCGGTGAGGAAAGTGGTGGCAAGTGCGCCGGTTGCCCAGCCAAACTGTGCCCACTTTTCGGCTTCCCATCCTTTCAGGATTCCGTAGAGCATTCCACCCACAAAACCGTCGCCGCCACCAATACGGTCAAGCACTTTTATCGGGCGCGGTTCAACCACGTGCCAGTTCTCGCCTTTTAACATAATGGCGCCCCACAGGTGTTCGTTAACACTGATTACCTCGCGCAAAGTAGTGGCAAAAACCGATGCATTCGGGAAAGTCTCCTTCACCCGGTTGATCAGACCTTTAAAACCATCGATTTTAGCATTTAAACCTTCGCCGCCTGCTGCAGGCCCTTCAATGCCAAAACACAACTGAAAATCTTCTTCGTTACCGATCAGAATATCTGACACCGATGCGATTTCAGTAAAATCCTTGTGTAGTTGTTCTTCGCGGCCTTTCCAAAAAGAAGCGCGGTGGTTTAAATCGAAGGAAATGAGTGAGCCGTGTTTTTTGGCAGCACGCGCAATTTCGAGGCAAAACTGTGTGGTTTCGGGCGACAAAGCGCCAATCAGTCCTGATAAGTGAACGATCTGCACACCTTCTTCACCAAAAATGCGTTCCAGGTCAAAATCTTTTGCGTTTAAAGTCCGTCCCACTTCTCCGGCCCGGTCGTTAAACACACGCGGACCGCGCAAACCGTAACCGCTGTCGGCAATATTTATTTGGTGACGGTAGCCCCACGGATCGCCCTGCGGAACTTCCGGGCCTTCGTAATCCATGTTTCTCGACCTTAAATTGCTTTTTATGAATTGGGCAATCGGACTTCCTTTTACAAAAGTAGTGAGCACTTTTACCGGCATACCTAAGTACGATGCGATACTGGCTACGTTGGTTTCGGCGCTGGTGGCATATAAAGTAAATTTATCGCTGCTGTGAACAGGTTGCCCGTTTTCGGGCGTAATACGTGTACCCATGCTGGTAGGCACCAACATGGCATATTTACAATTTTGTTTTAATTGAATTGACATTTCTTGAAACTTTTGACATTAAACTTAAAACTGTTACACTCCTCCAAAGGCGCTGTATCCGCCATCAACCGGAATAACGATGCCTGTAATAAAATTGGAAACATCTGAGATCAGGAACAGGGTAGCTCCCTGTAAATCTTCGGGTTCCCCAAATTTCCCCATCGGGGTATTATCCACAATTTTTTGTCCGCGCGGCGAATAACCGCCTGTTTTTTCGTCGGTAACCAGGAAACGGTTCTGATTGGTAATAAAGAACCCCGGAGCAATGGCATTTACCCGGATACCTACTTTGGCAAGATGAACCGAAAGCCATTCTGTAAAATTATTTACCGAAGCTTTGGCTGCCGAGTAAGCCGGAATTTTTGTCAGCGGTTTGTACGAATTCATTGAAGAAACGTTCAGTACCACTCCCTTGCGGTTTTTCAGCATATCGGTGGTAAAAACCATGGTTGGCAGCAACGTGCCTTTGAAATTCAGTGCAAACACTTTGTCGAAACCTTCCATTTGCAAACCGTAGAAACTGTCTTCCAGGTTATCAATGTTCTCATCCAGAATTTGCTCTACTTTGGTGGTTGCCTGCGGACTGTTTCCACCGGCCCCGTTGATCAAAATCTCAATCTCACCCAGTTTTTCGTTGATTTCGGCTTTGGCTTTTTCAAGCGAAGCTTTGTCGAGTACGTTGGCTTCCACACCAATTACCTGCGCTCCCGATTCGGCTGCAATTTCAGCAGCCACTTTATCGGCAACTTCTTTATTAATATCGGCAATGGCGATTTTTGTGCCCACCGAGGCAATTGCTTTTACCATGGCGGTTCCCAGAACGCCGGCTCCACCGGTAATTACACAAACTTTTCCGTTTAAGTCGTTAAATGATAGTGGTTTCATAATTTTATTTAAATTCTTTGTAATAATCAACGTTTTCTTTGGTAATAATATCAATCGAAGTGTAGTCTTTCTCGTCTATTTTACGTTTTTGAACCACGCTTCTGAACAATTTATTGATGGCTTCGTAACCCTGTTCTTCCGGACGCTGGCAAATCAGGAAATGTACCAGTCCTTTTTTCAGGTAAGCTACATTTTCTTTGAGCAGGTCGTGGCCGATTACTTTTATGTTTTTAATTCCTGTTTTTTCAAGCAGGCTCCCCACATGAAAAACTTTTGAGTTGGTCACAAAAATTCCTTTGATATTATTGGTACGGATTTTATGCTCGATTTTGTCTTCCCAGTTAGTGTCATCCGTGTCGGCTACATCGGTAGTGAAGAGCTGGTGCGGAGAGCCGGTTTGTTGCGAAAACCAGTCGTAGAATGCTTTTTCGCGCTGGATGAGGTGGTTCTGGTTGTCCATTTCGCGGGCAAAATGAATAATGAGAATGTTGCCGTCGGGTAAAATCATATCGAGTAGTTTCCCCGAAACAAGTCCGCTTTGGTAAGAGTCTTGTCCGATGTAGCTTAGCTGTCCGGCCTCAGTGATTTCAGAGTCGATAAACACAAACGGGATATGCAGTTCTTTCAACTGGTCAATAAATCGCAGTGCTTCTTTTTTGTAAAAGGGCGCCAGTGCCACACCGTCGGGTTGCAGTTCCAATATTCGTTGGGCTTCCTGCTCAAAACTTTTTGAATCGCCCTGGTTAAACATAAAAGGCTGCATCTGAAGACCGTATTGCCGCAATTCTGCAATACGTTTTTGAGCTCCTTTCGACGGTTTGCTCCAGTAGGCATCTTCCGACAATGGCTGAGGCATAAGGGTGGCAAAAACAGCCGATTTTTTCGATGCCAGCGTACTGGCAAGAATATTTGGCTGGTAATTCAGCTCCTCCACAATTTCGAGGATTTTTTTTCGTGTTGATTCGGCTACTTCGCCGCGGTTGTGTAGCACGCGGTCCACCGTCCCGATGGAAACCCTTGCCCGGGCGGCAATGTCTTTGATCCGTATTTGCTTATTCGATTCGATAGCTCTCTGTTTTATAGGTTTTATAGTCTTGTTTATCCTTTTGAAGGAATACAAAACTAACCAAAATTTTTGTTTGTCGTGTTCGTACACGGGAAAAATATAGGCAATTTATCGAATGGGCTAGATAAAGGAAAAATACTTATTCCTCACCTTGTTTATTCTGTTGTTTAAGGTGCCAAACTGTGGGTGAATTTGTACTTTGGAGAAATGGCTTTTTGGATTCAGATGATTAATCATTCTTTTGTGTTTTGAATAAGTGGTTGAATATTATTATTTTGTAGTGATTTGTCCCATCCTGTTAGTATTTTGCATACGAATTCTCCGGAAGACTTAGGATTGTACTAACCAAATAAAAATTAAAACAGAAAACAAAATCATTCTTTCTGCATTAAGTTTTAATAACTCTTTTAAATATTAGATTGATGAACACCATTTGCATACAATTCTTTTTAATTCTTATTTCAATAAATGCTTTTGCACAAAACATACGGGCTGATAATGATATACTGAGACCTGTTAAAACCGAAAGTGCAATTATTATTGACGGAAAATTAAATGAACCTGTTTGGCAAAAAACACGCTTCACCAATAGGTTATACGATGAAAATGGGGAATACAATAATACCGAAGCTTATCTAACTTACGATGCAGATCATCTGTATGCTGCTTTCAGGTGTAAGGGAAACGATATTTCTAAAATGAAGCAGGAGCATTTGGACAAAGACGACGAACAAATGTTAGCTCATGATTGGGTGGCATTTTGTGTGGATACCTATAACGATGGAATCACCGCCTTTACCTTTCTGGCTGATGCTTCCGGCAATATGTTGGATGGCGCATTAAATACTCCAAACAGAGATTTGTCGTTTTCTTTTTCTTCAAAATGGATTGCCGCAGTTAACACAAATAAAGATGGATACACGGTAGAAATGAAAATTCCACTTGAAAACCTGCCCGTAAGGTGGAACAAGGACAGTGTAAAAATGGCAATACAAGTTATTCGAAACGACAGGTACAACCGGCGGATGGTACAATGGCCGCACACCAGAAGTATCGGCCGCTTTCAGACTTTGATGTTCAATAAGATAAATCAAACATATCCTCCAAATTTATCGGGTGTTGTTATTGCAGACAGGCTGGCTTTTAAAAAGTCAAAGATTGATGTTACTACCCTTCATGGAAGATGCCAGGGAGGAGATGCCTCGGTAATGGATTATTTAATATTTAGGAAAAGAAAAATTGAGGGAGCGGAAAACCCGAGAATGTTCCCATACAATTTGGAGCCCCAAGTTGTTAATGAAAGCTTTGAAAATACTGCATATTTCAAAAACTTACATACAAATGTCGATTTTGAAACGATGCTGGAAAGAGCGCAGACTACCGCATTTATTGTATTACAAAACGATACAATCGTTTATGAAAAATACTTTAACGGATTTAATAAATCATCAGTATTTACTTCATTTTCGGTAGCAAAATCATTTGTAAGTACTTTAATCGGGCTGGCTGTTTCGGATGGATACCTGAAAAGTGAAAAGGATACCATTACAAAATATCTTCCTGAGTTATTGAAAAGGGATAAACGGTTTTCACAAATTACTATCAAAGATTTGCTGAGCATGAGCGCAGGAATAGCTTATTCCGGAGACGGTTTTCCATCGGATGATGATATTACCTATGTGTCGCCCGATTTAAGGAAAGCCACGCTTGATAATGTGCGAATTGAAGGACCACCGGCTGTTCACTGGCACTATAGGAAACCTCTAAAAATTAAAAATCTACCAATCAGCCTATTATAATAGTAAATAGTATCTTAGGAGCATATTCTTATACAATGAGGACAAGATACAAAGCAACAGGGACAAACAGT
>JBKEDN010000221.1:0-19497 GCA_047975435.1 Draconibacterium sp.
ACTGTTTGTCCCTGTTGCTTTGTATCTTGTCCTCATTGTATAAGAATATGCTCCTAAGATACTATTTACTATTATAATAGGCTGATTGGTAGATTTTTAATTTTTAGAGGTTTCCTTAAAAGATTCGAACAGCTAAATTAAATTTCAGGATAGGATAAATCTTATAAGCATCAAATTGATTTTCGAGGTATTCTTCGTGCCCCAGTGCCGGATCGGAAGTTGGCGAAAGCAACCCGTCGGACTGAATGCTTAAATCAGGGGAGCCCATGTAGTAAAAACCCATTTCGTAGCTAAACACAACGCGGTCAGCTTTTCCTATAAAAGCCTGAAAACCGGCGGCTAAATAAGGCGATGCTTTTAACTGCGGCTCTATCTGAAAGTCGAACGTCCCGATATCTTCCGCCGGAATGGTAATATCTCCAAACTGGTAATCGCTAAGCGCAAATCCTTCAACAGTTGGGTTAAACGAGTTAAAAATGAGCCCGGCCGATACGTATAGGTTTTTGGTGTAGTTAAGATCGGCAAGCAGTAAAATACCCCCTGTTTTATAATCCAGGTCGGCATTGTAGCTAATTCCGTATTCTTCGAAATCTACATCAAAAGTTTGGGAAAGGGTTTCGTAACCCGTTTTTACTGAAAGCCAGTGGTTAAATGTATAGCGGGCAGTTCCGCCAAATCCGTTGGTAGAAGCTTGTCCTCCAATATAAAATCCCCTGTTATCGGGTCTTTCATAGGTTTGGACACTTCCGTCCTGGCCGGCTGCTAAATGATAAAACAATAGCAGGGCCGTGAAAAATGAGAGGTTGAGAAAAATTTTCATAAATAATAGAATTTTTAAAAGCGTCCGACAAATAACGAACATTTACACTTAGCACGCAAATAAAAAGAAAGCATTCTAAATAGAGCCGTTTAGCTATGTGCAAATCAATTTGTAATATTGCAAAATGGATTTTAAGGTAGTAGCAGATTATCAGCCAACTGGCGACCAGCCGGAAGCAATTTTACAATTGGCCGACGGTATTACGGGCGGGGAGCGTTACCAGACTTTGCTTGGTGTTACCGGATCGGGAAAAACGTTTACAGTAGCCAATGTAATCGAGAAGGTGAAAAGGCCAACACTGGTTTTGAGTCATAATAAAACGCTTGCGGCTCAGTTGTACAGCGAAATGAAGCAATTTTTTCCGAATAATGCAGTGGAATATTTTGTTTCGTATTACGATTATTACCAGCCCGAGGCCTACCTGCCAACCTCCGATACATACATCGAAAAAGATCTTTCGATTAACCAGGATATTGAGAAACTCAGGCTGAGTGCTACCTCTGCGCTTCTTTCGGGGCGCCGCGATGTGATCGTTGTTTCGTCGGTGTCGTGTTTATATGGCATTGGTAACCCGGAGGATTTTCATGCCAACGTTACTTCGCTGGATGTGGGGGAGAAAGTGTCACGAAACGGAATGTTACGGCAACTGGTTGATGCCTTGTACTCGCGGAGTGAAGCCGAATTTCAGCGGGGGAACTTTCGGGTCAGGGGTGATAATGTGGATATTTACCCGGCCTATGCCGATGTGGCGTATCGCATCACTTTCTGGGGCGATGAAATTGAGGAAATTAGTAGTTTTGACCCCGTTGATGGTTTAAGCATCGAGAGTCTCGACCATGTAACCATTTACCCTGCAAATATTTTTGTAACCACTAAAGACCGGATGAAATCGGCCATTCATCATATTCAGGATGATTTGGTTAAACAGGTCGATTTTTTCAAAGAGATAGGAAAACCTCTGGAAGCAAAACGGATTCTGGAACGCACCGAATACGACATGGAAATGATGCGGGAACTGGGATATTGTCCCGGTATCGAAAACTACTCGCGTTATTTCGATGGCCGTGCAGCCGGTACCCGCCCGTTCTGTTTACTCGATTATTTCCCCAATGATTTTCTGACCGTGATCGACGAGAGCCATGTAACCATTCCGCAAATTCGGGCCATGTATGGCGGCGATAATTCGCGAAAGGTAAATCTGGTGGAATACGGATTTCGTTTGCCGGCTGCTATTGATAACCGCCCTTTGCGTTTCGAGGAGTTTGAGAACATTGTAAATCAGGTGATTTATGTGAGTGCCACTCCTGCCGATTACGAGCTGGTAAAAAGTGAAGGTGTGGTGGTGGAGCAAATCATCCGTCCAACGGGGCTGCTGGATCCGGTTATTGAAGTACGCCCAAGTACAAACCAGATTGACGATTTGATGCATGAAATCAATCTCCGGGTTGAAAAAAATGAGCGAGTGCTGGTAACTACTTTAACCAAAAGAATGGCGGAAGAGCTTTCGAAGTACTTGTTAAATATGGGGGTGAAAACCCGTTATATTCACTCGGATGTGGATACCATGGAGCGTATCGAAATAATGGAACAACTGCGAAAAGGGGAATTCGATGTGCTGGTTGGGATCAATCTTTTACGTGAAGGACTGGATTTACCGGAAGTTTCATTGGTCGCTATTTTGGATGCCGACAAAGAAGGATTTTTGCGTTCGGAACGGTCGCTTACTCAAACAGCAGGCCGTGCGGCGCGAAACCTGAATGGAATGGTGATTATGTATGCCGATAAAATTACCGACTCCATGCAGAAAACCATTGATTCGACCAATTATCGCCGCGAGAAACAATTAAAATACAACCAGGATAACAACATAACTCCAAAGGCAATTGTAAAACCAACACGCGAAATTATTGGTTATCAATACCGCAGCGACAAGCAACCGCAATACGAAGGTGGTATGGGACAACCTGATATTGCTGCCGATCCGGTAGTTCAGTACATGAGTATCGACGGTTTGGAGAAAGCCATCGATAAAACGCAAAAACAAATGAAAGCCGCCGCCAAAGAGCTCGATTTTATTGAAGCAGCTCGTTTACGCGACGAAATGTTTGCTTTGCAAAACATCCTTCAGGAAAGAAAACGGGAATTGGAGAAAAAGTGAAAATGAAAGTAGCCTCTGTTTGAGAGACCAGGCAACAGAAGTAGTGTACCCCGATCGAAAAATTTCCTAAATTTGATAGAAAGTGTAATTTTGCAGCAAATTTTAAAGGGGATGGAATTCTCATTTTCAAACTTGGTGAGCCAGATAAAAGAACTGCTGTTTACGCCTAAAGTGTTCTGGCAGAAACAGAAGGACAGGGCGGAAAGCAGCTCGAAATTATGGCTCACGTATATGTTGCCTATTTTGCTTGCCGTGGCTGTGGCGGCTTTTATTGGTGAGTTTTTCAGACGGACCGATTTTTTTATTGAATATCCCGTGCTAAAAGCCATTCGGGAGCTGTTACTTTTTATTCTGATATATTTTCTGGGTGTGTTTTTTACTACCGAGCTAATGAAAACCTTTGGTGGAGAGAAAGATGTGGCAACAGCCCGTAAATTGGTGGTTTATTCAATGACTCCCGTTTTGTTGGTTTCCCTGTTAACCGGGATGTTCCCGTTTTTATACATCCTTGATATTTTGGGAGTATATAGTTTTTATCTGTTTTGGGTGGGGGCACGCGAGTTGTTAACCTTCCCCGATAACAAAGAGAGCAGTTATGTATTAATTACGATAGTAGTTAACTTTTTTGTGTTTAGTTTTTTAAGTGTGTTATTGTCAAAACTACTGAACGCATATTATTAAATCGATTTTTAAATGGCGCACGCACCAAAGCAAAATATAAGTTTTAAAAACAAAAAAGCCACCTTCGAATATGAACTCGTGGAACGCTTTGTTGCGGGAATGAAACTGGTTGGTACCGAAATAAAATCCATCAGGGGAGGAAAGGTGAATTTAACCGATTCGTATTGCCAGTTTGTACGTAACGAACTCTATGTTATTAACCTTCATATTGCAGAATACGAGCTGGGAACCTGTAATAATCACATTGCCAAGCGCGACAGAAAACTTCTGCTTAGCAGAAAAGAACTGGATAAGCTGGCCAAAAAAGTAAAGGAGTCGGGTTTTACGATTATCCCGGTTAAGTTGTTTGTAAACGACCGTGGCCTGGCTAAAATTGAAATTGCCCTGGCACGCGGAAAGAGAACCTATGATAAACGCGAATCCCTGAAAGCAAAGGATGCCAAGCGGGATATCGATCGCATGATGAAATTCTGATCTTTGTACTTTTTCCCTGAACTTCCTAAAACATTGTATTGTAATCCTGCGTTTTAACTCTTGATCGTCCGAAAATCGTCTTACAATGTATAAAAAAATGCTGTTTGCTTTTTTGTTAATCGTTGGAATGGTGGCCTGTTCAAAAAATGAAGATCCGGAAGCCATAGAGGGAAAGTTATATTTTCCGCCGGTTGGTTCTTCCGAATGGTCAACTGTTTCTGTCGATTCATTGGGTTGGGATATTACCGTGCTGGATGATTTATATACCTTTCTGGAAGAAAATGGTACCCGTGCTTTTATTATCCTGAAGGATGGTAAAATTGTTACGGAACAATATTGGGGAGAAAATATCCTTGGAACAGGTTCTTTTATGATGAGTTCGCAATGGTACTGGGCGTCGGCGGGTAAGTCGTTAACGGCTTTTCTGGTAGGAATTGCACAGCAAGAGGATTTGCTGAATATTAACGATAAAACATCCGACTACCTCGGATTGGGCTGGAGTTCCCTGTCGGAAGAGAAGGAAAACCTGATTACAATACGGCATCATTTAACCATGACAACAGGTTTGGATTACACAAGCGGTGATTTGGATTGTACCGACCCCGAATGTCTGCACTACAAAGCCGACGCCGGGGAGCAGTGGTATTATCACAACGCCGCATATACGCTGCTCGAAGGAGTTGTTTCGGCTGCCGGCGGGCAGAGTTATAATTCTTTTACCGATCAAAGACTGGAGGCTGCAACCGGAATGAACGGAACCTGGATAAAGAGCGGTTATCGGAATATTTACTACAGCACTGCACGCGACATGGCACGCTTTGGCTTGCTGGTTTTAAACAAAGGGAAATGGAGCAATATTCCGGTTCTAAAAGACCAGAATTATTATACCGAAATGATAAATACATCGCAAAACTTGAACCTTTCATACGGATACCTTTGGTGGTTAAATGGGAAATCGTCGATAATAATTCCCGGCCTCACTGTTCCAATAAAAACGATGGCTGCACCCAAAGCTCCGGAAGATATGTTTGTTGCTGCCGGAAAGAACGGACAGTTTATAGATGTAATTCCGAGTGAAAATATAGTAGTGGTGCGAATGGGTGAAGCACCGGATGAGGCATTGGTGCCGATTCAATTTCATAACGACATGTGGGCGAAAATTGCTGAATTGATAAATTTTCGTTAATCACCACTTTTTTGTTTGTCGGAAAATACCTGAATATTGTTATTAACAATAAGTTAGGCGAAGATAAGAGCCAGATAAAACGAAATGGATATACACTTTATTCGTGATTAAATATTGAAGAAAGAAATTATGAGAACAGAGAGACAGTTTAAAAGACTACAATGTATAGGAACGGTAGTTTTGATTTTGACTGTATTTAGTCATCTCCGTGCAAGTGCATGGGGAAGTACGGGGCATCGGGCAATTGCCGAAATTGCTTACCATCAGCTGGATAAAAGTACAAAGAAGAAAATAGATAAGTTGCTTGGAGATAGTTATTTGCCCCTGGTTGCTACTTTTGCCGATGATATCCGGTCCGAACGAGAAAATCCGCTGGGCAAGTTGCCACACTATGCAAATATGTATTTTGATGAAACTTATGCCGAGGCTGAAAAAAGTGAACACGGTGATTTGGTTACGGTTTTTAATGAAATGGTGGCAAAGGTAAAGGATTCCAAGGCTTCGGATAAAGAAAGAGCTACTGCCCTGAAATTTATTATTCACCTGGTTGGCGATGCGCATCAACCGATGCACGTGGGACTGGCTGAAGATTTGGGAGGTAATAAAGTAGATGTGAAGTGGTTTAAAGAAGATACCAACCTGCATTACCTGTGGGACGAAGATATGATTGACTACAGCCGTTTAAGTTATACCGAACTTGCTCGTTTTGCAGGTAAACCCACGCCCGAAGAGTTGGCCAAACTTCAGAATTCAACTGTTGTTAACTGGATTGATGAAACCCATGCGTTTACCAAACTGATTTACGATAACCTGGGAGACAAAAATTACAGTTATGCTTATTATTACAACTTCAGTCCCATAATCTTTAAGCAGATTCAAAAAGCGGGATATCGTCTGGCGAATGTATTAAACGAATTAATGAAGGAAGTTTAAACGCTTTCCAGGTTTTCGAACGGAATAACCGGGTCGCCTTTGTATTTTAGCAACAGGTTGGCTACGGCCAGCGTATCTTTTTCGCAGTAGGTGATAATACGGTCGATGTCTTTGTCTTCCCAGTAAACTTTGGCTACCTGGCTGCCATTTATGTCGTCTTTTGGGGTTGGTATGTTAAAAAGTTCGCAAAGCAACGACAACGAAGTGTAATGTTTGTAATCGCCAAATTTCCATAACTGGAGCGTGTCAATCAGCACATCTTTTACCTCCCAGGGTTTGGCACCCGCAATGTCAAGTACTTTGGGTAAATTGAGGTTATTAACCAGGGCGCGACGAGAGATGTATGGAAAATCAAATTCTTGCCCGTTGTGTGCGCAAAGACGCCGCTTTCCTGCTTTGGCAAATCGATGCAGTGCATTAAAGAAATTCTGGATAAGCAGTTTCTCGTCTTCGTCGTAAAACGATTTTACCCGAAAATACAGTTCGCCTTTTTTTTGCACAACATAGCCGGTCGAGATACAAACGATACGCCCAAATTCGGCATAAATACCGGCACGTTCGTACAAGGCATCGGCCGGTTCGCCTGCACTAATCTGAAATTGCATTTTGTGTGCCCACAATTCCTGCCAGCGTTCAGTGAGTTCGGTATATTCGGGAGCAAGTGGCACCGTTTCAATGTCGAGGAATAAAATCTCTTCGATGTTTAAGTTGTGTAACATTACTGGTTTTTTAGTGTTTGAAGAATGTGGTTTGTCAGAATTTGAATAGCAATTTTATTTTTCCCTCCCTGGGGAACAATAATATCAGCATATCTTTTAGAGGGTTCGATAAACTGCAGATGGCTCGGGCGGACGGTTTGATGATAACGGGCCAGCACTTGTTCCACATCGCGGCCGCGTTCCTTAATATCGCGGTGAATCACTCGTGCCAGCCGTACATCCGAGTCGCAGTCAACATATACTTTTATATCCATTAAATCGCGCAGTGCTTTATTGGTCAAACACAAAATTCCTTCAATAATAAGAACCTGCTTAGGCTCAACTTTGTGTGTTTCTTCTTGCCGGGTGCAGGTAATAAACGAATAAACCGGTTCGTTGATCGAAGCTCCTGCCTTTAATTTTTTTACGTGATCAATCATCAGTTCAAACTCAATCGACTCGGGGTGATCAAAATTTTTCTTACGTCGTTCTTCCAGCGGTAAATGACTGTTGTCGTAATAATAGGAGTCGTGCGAAAGCACCGCAACCTCGTTTTTTGAAAATTGCTCACAAATCTTTTTTACAACTGTTGTTTTGCCCGATCCGGTCCCACCGGCGATACCAATAATCAACATGGTGCTCTAATTAATTGTTATCTTTCCAAAACACATCAGAAAGATTAAATTTTTATGCTAAGAAAACACTAATTTCGCAGCATTAAAAGCACAATTTACAAAAAATAGACAGCAATGATCAACCATGTCGTTCTTTTTAAACTGAAAGAATATTCAGCTGAAGAGAAGAGTCAGGTACTGGCAAATCTCAAATCGATGTTGTTAAATCTGAAAGCGGAAATTGATGAACTGAAACACATTGAGGTGGGAGAGAATTACGAACTCGATTCAAAAAGTTTTGACCTGGCACTGATCTCGCATTTTGAAAATGTAGCCGACTTGGATGTGTACAGGGTACACCCCGAGCACCAGAAAGTAGTGGCTTATGCCGGAGAAGTTACGGAAGCCCGAGCTGCTGTCGATTTTAATTTCTAGTATTTTATTCATTAACCCGGATCTGCCAGCCGTTTTCGGTTCGTCGTCCAAAAAGTAAGTTAACATGAGTGGTTTATATCCAATTAAATTCAAACCGGTATTTCACGAAAAAATCTGGGGTGGTAACCGTATGCGTACTATCCTGAATAAAGATTACGGAGATCTGCCAAACTGTGGCGAAAGCTGGGAAATTTCGGGTGTTGAAGGAAATATTTCTGTGGTAAGCAATGGTTTTCTGGCCGGAAACGACCTCAATGAAATCATTGAAATATACATGGGAGACCTGGTTGGTGAAAAAATATATGAAAAGTTTGGGCAGGAATTTCCGCTGCTCATTAAGTTTATTGATGCACAGGACGACCTTTCCATTCAGGTTCATCCAAACGACAAACTTTCTAAAGAACGCCACAATGCTTACGGGAAAACCGAAATGTGGTACGTTGCCGGTGCGGCTGAAGGTGCTTTGATAAATTCAGGTTTTAACCAGCCGGTAGATCGCGAAAAATATCTTGAAAATTTTAATTCTGGCAAACTAACCGGCCTGCTTCATTACGATAAAGCCGAAGTAGGCGATGTGTTTTTTATTCCCGCCGGCCGTGTGCATGCCATCGGAAAAGGTTGTTTGGTGGCTGAAATTCAGCAAACTTCGGATGTAACTTATCGTATTTTCGACTACAACCGCAAAGACGATAAAGGAAATGAACGTGAACTGCACACCGAACTGGCACTTGACGCCATCGATTTTTCGTACTCAAGCGAATACAAAACGAAATACAAAACCGAGTTGAATCAGGCAGTGGAAATTGTCAGCTGTCCGTATTTCACAACAAATATTATTGAATTTGACCACGAGCTGGAAAAAGATTACAATACAATTGATTCGTTTGTTATTTATATGACAATGGAAGGAAGCTTTGATATTGTTTCTGAAAGCGGAAGCGAAACCGTTGAAATGGGAGAGACCGTTTTGATACCGGCCAGTCTTGAAACGATTCAGCTTAAGCCTAAAAACGGGAAAGTGAAACTACTCGAAGTTTATATTAAATAGAAGAATAATTCATAACTTCAGCTTTCATTCAAATATTTTTTTCATGGAGATCAAAGAAGCTCAGTTTGTAACCAGCAATACTGATGTCGAAAAATGTCCGGCAGCCGATCGGCCGGAGTATGCGTTTATTGGCCGTTCCAATGTTGGCAAATCTTCTTTGATTAATATGCTGACCAACAAAAAAACACTGGCCAAAATTTCGGGGAAACCCGGAAAAACGCGGTTAATCAACCATTTTCTGATCGACAAAGAGTGGTTTCTGGTTGACCTTCCGGGGTATGGATATGCACAGGTCCCGAAAGCCGAACGCCTGAAATGGGAAAAAATGCTCCGCAATTACATTCTTAAAAGAGAAAATCTTTACTGTTTGTTTGTGTTAATCGATTCACGTCATCCGGCACAACAAGTAGATTTGGAATTTATGGAATGGCTTGGGGTAAGTGAAATTCCTTTCAGCATTATATTTACCAAGTCGGATAAGTTAAAACCTGCAGAACTGGAGCAGAACCTGAAGGCGTACGAAGAAAAAATGTTTGAGACCTGGGAAGTAATGCCTCCGTATTTGGTGTCGTCGTCGGCAAGCGGTGTTGGCAAAGAAGAAATACTTACATATATTGATAATGTGAATAAAAATGCCGGTCATTTTTAATAAGTAAGGCTGCGAAATCCGGTTTTTGATTCGCCGTTTGTAGCGAAAATTATAAATTTGCGGCATATTCCTAATTCGATTCAATTAATAAAACTATGGGGATGAAAACTCACTCGCTAAAAATTTTCACAGGAAGAGCTACCCGTTATCTAACAGAAAAAATTTGTGACAGTCTGGATGTTGACCTGGGACATTCATCGTGCCCGGTGTTTGCCGATGGAGAATTTGAGCCGTGTTACGAAGAAACGATTCGCGGATCGCATGCTTTTATCGTACAGTCAACACCGCCGTCAGCCGATAATTTGCTGGAACTGTTATTAATGGTTGATGCAGCCAAACGGGCAAGTGCCTATAAAGTAATTGCGGTGGTTCCGTATTTTGGCTACGCGCGCCAGGACCGTAAAGACAAACCCCGGGTTTCGATTGGGGCCAAGCTGGTTGCCGATCTGCTTTCAACAGCAGGTATCGATCGTTTGATTACCATGGATTTACATGCTGATCAGATACAGGGTTTCTTTAATGTTCCGGTAGATCATTTGTATGCTTCCACTTTGTTTGTCCCGTTTATTGAAAAAATGGGGCTGAAAGATGTGATTATCGCGTCGCCTGATGTGGGTGGGACCAAGCGTGCAAATACTTACGCAAAAATGCTCGAAACAGGTATTGTAATCTGTCATAAAACCCGTGCCCGTCCGAACGAAGTGGGCAACATGACCGTAATCGGCGATGTGAAAGGGAAAGATGTGATTATTGTTGATGATATGATCGATACCGCCGGAACCATCACAAAAGCAGCAAACCTGATGAAAAAAGAAGGTGCGAGAACGGTTCGGGCATTTGCGGCACACGGTGTTCTGTCAGGCCCCGCTGTAGAGCGCATCGAAAAATCAGAATTGGAAGAAGTATATTTTACCGACTCCATAAAACCCAAAACCGGTAGCGAAAAGATCAAATACATTTCAACAGCCGATGCATTTGCGGAAGCTATTCGAAGGGTATATAAAAATCAGTCAATAAGTTCGTTATATTATAAATAATTTCTATTTTTGCACCGCTTTTTCCGAGAGCAGAGGCATTAATAATGTGCATGCTGTTTATCCTGTTAACTAACGGGAAGGACTGAGTACCATAATTATTAACGTAAATTATTTAAAATGAAATCAGTAGCAATTAAAGGGGAAGTGCGTACTTCCCTTGGAAAAAAAGATTCAAAAAAACTTCGCGCAGAGGAGAAAGCTCCTGCTGTATTGTACGGTGGTGAAAGCCCTGTTCATTTTTCAGTTGATTTTGCAGAAATGCGTCAGTTGATTTATACTCCGAACGTATTTTTGATTGATCTTGAAATCGATGGTAAAACTTACAAAGCCATCATGCAGGATATTCAGTGGCATCCGGTTGAAGAAGAAATACTTCATGTAGATTTTCTTCAGATTGCAGAAGACAAAGCCATCAAAATCGATGTTCCTGTTAAAATCTTTGGTCATGCAAAAGGGATCAGAGTTGGAGGTAAATTAAATACCAACCTGCGTCGTTTGAAAGTAAAAGCACTTGCTTCAAACCTTCCTGATACCATTGAAATTGATGTTACCAAATTAGGATTGGGACAAAGTATTAAAGTGGCCGACCTGAAATCGGATAAAGTAGAATTCCTTGATCCTAAATCGAATGTAATTGTCAGCGTAGTTATGACAAGGGCTGCAAGATCAGCTGCCGGTGCTTCCGGTGTTGCTGACGACGAAGAAGAAGAAACTTCTGAAGAAGCAGCTGCAAGCGAAGAATAAACCTTTAAAAATATTTGTGTGAAGTACTTAATTGCCGGTCTCGGTAATATAGGACCGGAATACAAAAATACTCGCCATAATATTGGCTTTCAAATATTGGACGCACTCGCTGAGGCGTCCAATATTAGTTTTAACGACAAGCGTTATGGATTTGTGGCCGAATACAAATTCAAAGGCAGGACTTTTATCTTGCTGAAACCGACCACTTTTATGAACCTGAGTGGAAGGGCTGTGAACTATTGGCTGCAAAAAGAGAACATCGATATCAAAAAACTGTTGGTGCTGGTAGATGACCTGGCTCTGCCTTTCGGAACCATTCGTGTACGTGCCAAAGGCGGTGCCGGCGGGCACAATGGGCTCGACAATATTAACCAGGTGCTGGGACGAAACGATTATGCACGCCTGCGCTTCGGGATTGGCGACGATTTCCCAAAAGGTTTTCAGGTAGATTATGTTTTGGGTGAATGGAGCAAACAGGAGCAAAAAGAACTTCCTTTTAAGTTCAACGATTGTATTGAGATCATTCAGAGTTTTGGCGCAATCGGTGTGGAGCGAACAATGAATTTTTACAATAAAAAGTAAACAAGGTGGTAGGTGGTGTTCGAATAGACAAGTGGTTGTGGGCGGTACGAATTTATAAAACCCGCAGTGTGGCTACTGAAGCCTGTAAAAAAGGCCATGTAACCATTGGCGATGTGTCGGTAAAAGCTTCCCGGGTAGTGCAAGAAGGTGAGGTTGTAAAAGTTCGGAAGTCGCCTGTAACAAGAAGCTTTAAAATATTGCAACTTACTGAAAAACGTTTGGGAGCCAGGCTTGTTCCCGATTTTTTGATCGACGTAACGCCACCCGAGGAACTCGAATTGCTCGAAATACAAAAATACATGCGCTGGAGTGCGCGTGACAAAGGAACCGGTCGCCCGACTAAAAAAGACAGACGCGATTTGGATGAATTCTTTGACTGGTGGGATGAGGAGGATTAAGAGCTGAAGGAAGGATTGATTGAGCCCAACGCCGGCTTTAATTTGTTTTTTATGCAAAAAACAACTTTGAACACTAAACTCTGAACTCTGAACACTGAGCTCTAAACTTTAAACGCATATTATGCTGGTAGCAAAACAAAAAAGAAAAGAAAATATAGTTGAGTACATCCTGTATCTCTATCAGATAGAAGATTTGATCAGGGCTTTCAAATTGGATATGGAACTGATTGAGCAACGTTTGGTAAGCAGTTACAGGACAGATGAAAAAACAAAGGCTGAAATTACGGATTGGTATGCCAACCTGATTCTGATGATGGAACGGGAGCAAATCAGGGAAAAAGGACACTTGCAGTTTCTTAAAAACCTGGTAAGCGATGTAAACGAGTTTCATCTGAAACTTATGGAAACGGGAAAAGATGCCGCTTATACACAAACTTTTAAAACGGTTGCAGGATTAATCCAGGAACTCAGTCAGAAAAACCCCGCAGCAAAAGGCGATGTGGAAATTGGAATTACCGCGGTTTACGGATTTCTTCTGCTGAAAATGCAACAAAAGGAAATATCGCTCGACACAACAGAAGCCATACAGCGAATAAGTAAATGGCTGGGTGAATTGTCAAAACTTTACCGCGATTTTGAAAACGACGGGTTTAGTTTTGAATGATCCGGCAGCTTTCGCGTTTTCCGAACCAGTTGTAGCGGTTACGGGCAATCCATTTGTAAATTTTGTCTCTGGCTGCCCGCGGTAGTATTCTTAAAAGTACAACCCAATTCCATGGAGACGGCAGCATTTCCCCAATTTCAATTACTGCATTTGATTCTGTTAATACCATGTCGTTTTTGACGAGTATTACCGAATCTGTTTCTTCCGGCATATTGTATTGATCAATCAGTTTTTTGCCTTCATCCGATTGGAGGGAAACGTAGTAAAACTGGTTCTTTTTATCTCGTTTGAGAATAAAATTTACCGACCGGTTGCACAAATTACAAATACCGTCAAAAAGGATGATGTTTTTTTTGCGTTCCATATTCGTATCCCTATACGTAACATACTACCACAACGAATGGCAGGGAACAAAGTTGAAGAAATAAGTTTCGGAAAATTTCATGACGTTGTAGTTTTATTGCGAATTTTATAGGCTGTTTAACCTGCTTATTTTTAATTCATAGTGGTTGAGTCTTACTGAAAATTGGCTTTTATTATGATGAACATGTGTATTTCCACGCATATTTTTTAGTTTATTTACATCTCTTTTGTTGTGAAAAACTGATTGTATGCGCGTTTCCAAAAAGTTCAGGAATTATCTCCAACCAACTCTTGTCTCGGTATTGATTTTTATTTTACTGGCGGCCGGTATCTCTGCTTTTACCAGATATAAACTCGGCTTGTGGGAAAAAGACATCCGGGCAGGTTTGTTTGATGTTGTATCGGGAAAAAAATCAAAACTTGAAAAAGCGCTGTATTCGCGTATTTTTTATACCCGTGGTGTGGCTGCCTATGTTTCGTTAAACCCAGGTATTTCGCAGCGAGAATTTGCCGAACTGGCAAAAGAATACATCAAAAACGATACGGTAATCAGCACAATGTCGCTATCGAAAGACTGTATTATTACTGATATTTATCCTGTAAAAGGACATGAAGAAGCGATTGGCCTGAACCTACTGGAACATCCCGAACGAAAGAAAATTGTTGAGAAAACCATTGAAACACATCTCACATTTATTGCAGGCCCCGTGGAACTGGTGGAAGGAGGTATTGCTTTTATCAGCTACACTCCGGTTTTTGATAAAACCATAACAGGGCAAGAGCGTTTTTGGGGAGTTACAGATATTGTGATCAAACAAGATGAGCTCTTAAATGAGGCAGATTTGAATACCTCTGAAAATGGATTTAAGTATGCGCTGCGCGGCGTAAATGGTGATGGTTATGACGGTGGTGTATTTTGGGGTGATCCGGCGGTGTTTGAGCAGAATCCGGTAGCTATTTCAATTGATTTGCCAATAGGTAAATGGATTCTGGCCGCAGTTCCTTCTTCCGGATGGAGAAAGTATGCCGACCAGGATAAAGCCATGTTTATGGTTTTGTTGTTCAGTGCAATAATCATAAGTATCCTGATATGGCTGTTTGCAAATGCCCTTGCAAAAATCCGCAGAAATGAGAAAGAGTTAAAAGCCATTTTTGCTTCGTTAGACAGTTTAATAATAGAACTGGATTCCAAAGGAAAATACCTGAAAATTGCAGCCATAAACAAAGTCGATCTTATTTTACCCAAAGAACAGTTGATCGGTAAATATATTCACGATGTTTTTGATCGGTATGAAGCAGAATACATTATGCAGGCTATAAAAAACTGTTTAAAAACAAAGGAGCTGCAAATTGTTGAATACATGTTTGTTCTAAGGGAAGAGGAGAGATGGTTTTCGGCCAGGATAAGTTACAAAAGTCAACACAGCATAATTTTTAATGCATACGATATTACCGAAGCCAAAAAGCGGGAAAAACAGTTACAGGAATCGGAACAGCAGTTAAAAGAAATAAATGCGTCGAAAGATAAATTCTTCTCCATTATTGCACACGACCTGCGTGGTCCCCTGGCCGGGCAAAAAGGAGTAATTGATATTCTGATGGCAGAGTATGATAAGCTGGATGAACCAACCAAAAGAGACCTGCTGAAGAGTGTGCAAACCTCGGCAAATCAGTTGTATGTTTTACTGGAAAATTTGTTAAAGTGGGCGCTGTCGCAATCGGGAGGAATAAATCCGGTCCTTTCCCGGATTGATTTTAAATCGACATATGGAGCAGTTTTTCATCGTTTTGAAACCAGCGCCCGTTTAAAAGATATTGTGCTGGAAGATAATCTCATAGAGGAAATTGAAATCACAGCCGATGAACAACTTACGGATACTGTACTTCGGAATCTGGTGTCGAATGCCATAAAATTTACCCACAAAGGTGGTAAAGTAAGTGTGCAGTCAGAAGTTGTTACCAGAAATGGAAAGTCGTATGGTAAAGTTAGCGTCGCTGATTCAGGGGTTGGGATAGCACCCGACGCATTAGATAAGCTTTTTGTTACGGGTAATAACCGATTCTCGAATGGCACTGCCAACGAAAAAGGAAGCGGCCTTGGCTTGCTGCTGTGCAAGGAGTTTGTTGAAATTCAGGGAGGCGAAATAGGGGCCAAGAGCACGCTTGGAGAAGGCTCTGTTTTCTCTTTCACACTTCCTTTGGCTGAATAGATTCTCCTTTTTCCTGTTAAAACAAATCGGGAAAATAAGCGTGCAAATCCAGGGGATCTTCCATTTGCTTTTGCTGATCTTTCAGTTGCAAGATAAGTTGCATTTTTATTTTGCCGAATTCCGGTTGATCCGATAAATCAATGGTTTCGAGCGGATCGTTTTCAAGATCAAACAACAGGATTTTCGGAACCCGCGGATAAACAATCAGTTTGTAGCGGTCGGTTCGAACCATTCGCTGCAGGTCGATATAGGCGCCGTAAACTTCGTTCCCTGTATCATTCTTATCATTGATAAATGGCATCAGACTATTGAAATCAATGTATTCCGGCTTTTCAATTCCGGCCAGTTCTAAAGTGGTTGCCATTATATCTTGCAGGTAAACCTGTATTTCACGTTTTTCATTTTCAGGGATATCCGGTCCAACCACAATTAACGGGACCCGCATGCTGGGATCAAACATGTTTTGTTTTCCAACCAGGCCGTGATGCCCCACCGAGAGCCCATGGTCGGCGCTAAAAAGGATATAAGTATTCTTGTTTTGGTCGGTTTCTTTTAAATGAGTAATAATTCGCCCGACCTGCTCGTCCATATGCGAAATAATCGCGTAATACTCCTGTCGGTGAGTTTTTATCGAGTATTCGGTTCTTGGAAACGGCGCCAGTCTTTCATCGCGGAGGCCGGGGCCACAGCCGATACTGTCTTTATAGGGATACAATTCCAGGTAATTTTCAGGGACATTTATATTCTCCAACGGATACATTTCTACATATTTCTTGGGTGACTGGCGCGGATCGTGCGGAGCATTAAAGGCGAGGTACATAAAAAACGGCTTTGTACTTATTTTGGCCATATCCAGGAAATCGATGGCATTATCGCCCACCACTTCGCTCCAGTGCTTGCCTCCTTCCCAGTATCCACCGTATTGTGCGTGCCACGGCAACCAGGTGGTATCCGACGGCGAAAGCGGACGATTGTACGCCTCCGGAACGCTTTTGGGCATTCCCGGGCGAATGTCTCTTACGCGCATAAACAGGCTGTCGGCAGGGATGGCTACATGCCATTTCCCGGTCATGTAGGTTTCGTATCCCGCATTTTCCAGAAGCAAACTCCAGAATTGCCCCTGGTTTTTCATTTGCGGATAATTACTTTGTGCCGCTTTTGCTCTCCACAGGTATCGTCCGGTGTTCAGCATGGCCCGGCTGGCAATGCATACTGCGCCGTTCCAGCCACCCATGTTGTACGTGTGGGTAAAGGTTACGCCCGTTTCGGTTAATTTGTCGAGGTTGGGTGTAATTACTTCGTCGTTTCCTTGACTATGGATGCCTTCATAAGTAAAATCATCGGCAAAAATAAAAAGGAAGTTGGGTCGGTCCTTTTCCGGTTGGTGCTGGCTGCACGAAGTTGCCAGGGTAAAAACAAGGAGTAAGAGCGGAAATAGTTTATTCATAACCTTCGATTTTCCTGTAAAAGTAAAAAGAATGTGCAGGTTTATTGCGCATCATGTCCGGTTAAAAACAAAGCTGGTCTTGATAGGCTGACAAAAACGAAATCCCCAATGCTGCAAAACATATTGCCACTCGCGCAACCTTTTGCTTCTTTTAAACATCTGTTAATCATACAAACTAAAACAACCAACCATGAAAAACGACCCGTAACCCAACACTTACCCAACAGCTTAAAAGCCAAAGCACATGGCAGTATAAACCTGCTTAGCGCGTAGTGCCAAACCTCTATACTCTCCTACAGGTTAACTACCGTTACCCTGAATACGAAAATGTACTTTGTACTAATTATTTACTACTAAAATTATGAAACCAAAAAAAATAAAACTACTAACGACGTTCCTGCTCTTATTGCCTCTTTTTGTGGTTTTGCTGGGGGCAGGGTGCGAAAAAGATGACACTTCTCAATTGGATATGATCGACTTCAAGATTATAACAATGAATGAAAACAATATCCAAACAAATGTTTTTGAATTTGGAGAAGATGTGGTTCTAGCTTTTGAAGCGATCAACAATTCCGGTGAAAGAATAGAGATGCAACTGAAATCAGATTACTTTGCTTGTAAATTATTCCAAAATGACAACAATTTTCTGTTTGTGAATAAAAAGTCAAGCAACTATGAGGTTGACTCTTCATTTTCTCCTATTGGTAAACCATATCTGAATCCTGTAAACTGTCAAACAATCAATTTGCCATATTACACTCAAATCTTCCCAAAAGGTGAAACCATTTTGGACAGCGCTAGCTGGAGCAGCAATCCTAATAACAAAAACTTAGCGCTTGGTACATATTTTACTGTATTTGCTTTGACCGTCAATATTGAAGGCCACAGCAAAACATGGAATTTAAGATCTGATTTTGAAGTAAAATAAAAAAACAGGATTAATATGAAAAAGATATTATTAATAGGAACTCTTATTATAGCTCCAATAATTTTATTCTCACAAGTGAAATCAGTACTCTCAGCAGGTAAAGTTGTCAGTAAGTCAGGTATTTTCAATTCACCTCCTCCATCAAAAACTATAAAAATTAAGATTGATGTAGAAGAAGAAATAAAAGAAACTAAAAAGGAAGAGGAACTAGGATTAGACCTGCCTTTTCGTTTTGGAAAAGGAGTTGAGGTCAACTATACGTTAATGAATTCGGGTGAATGGACAGAAACCAATGGAGGGCGGGTTTGGAAGTTGAAAATTGAATCAGTGAACGCCTACTCTTTAAGTCTTATATTCACTAAACTGAAAATTTATGGTCGAACAGAACTGTATATTTATAACGAAGAGGGAAATATGATATATGGACCGATTACATCAGGTTTAATTAAACCGAACGGGAAATTCAATTCTGATATAATACAAGGTGACGCCATAGTTTTGGAATTGTTCGAGCCTGACGAAGAAAAAGAAAAAAATATAGTTCAAATTGGGAAAGTAGTCTATGGTTTTAGAGATATATTTCAACCAACAAATTTTGGAGATTCGTACAGTAATTGCCAAGATGATGTAAGTTGTAATTCAAATTGGGCAGTTCAATCCAACGGTGTGGCAATGATTATTCTTTCCAATATGGAGCGAATTTGCTCGGGTTCTCTCCTTAATAATGCATGTCAGGATTTCCCCCTGCTCCCGCGCGATTGTATCGCGTGGTCTGATGAAACTCACCTTTCAAAACTAAAAAATGAAACCAGCAATTCTTAAACTAAGCTTATTTACCCTGCTATTTTTGTTTATGGAGGCAGGTTGCGAAAAAGAACTACAATATGAGATTTATGAAAACCACGAGATTTCTGCCTGTGGAGTAGAAGACCCTTTGGTGAATCTTGAATGGCTGAAGACAATTATAGACGAAATTATACTGAATAAAACTGATATTCATTCCAGTTTCAATATTGATCTATACGAAGAAACAGAAACAAAAAACCATGTTATTCTAATTCCATACTCCCCGGATAAAAAAAGATTCGATTATGCGGTATATAATTGTTCCGGAGAATTAACTATTTATCATGCGGGACCAGGAGGTGAGACACAGGGAGTAGCCCCTGCTTTCCCTTTACATTCGTACTGTACGTTTATTGGTACGCTTTGGTCCGTAACAGTGAAATAAAGATTAAAAAGACAATATTGACACCGCGTTCCGCGCAATAGCATCGCGTTGTTTGACGGAAACTCACCATTAAAAACTATCACTGTTGTCCGGTAAATCGGAATATTTGTAATTTTTCTTTTCTAACTTTCAGTTAATCAGTTGTCATTATTTCTATTTTCAAAAGTAAGCCCCTTGCATTTCGGGAAATAGCGAGT
>JBKEDN010000323.1:0-24361 GCA_047975435.1 Draconibacterium sp.
TCCATTTATTCTATAATGCGCCTTTTTCACTTATACTGCGTTGAATTTTCCTTAAATAGCTGAGGCTATTCGCGTCAAATCCGCCTTGTTTAAGTAAAAAATGCATCATAATATTTCTAAAAGATAAAATTTAAACAGGCTCTTAAATTGAGAATTAGAATGTGTCTATTTCGGTAATAACCAGGTTTTCAGCCGGGCTTTTACTGTTTTTGAATATTTCATCAACCAAAATTTTAAGGTAACGCGCCTCCACACTTTTTGTAAAGTCAATCGTAAACCGTTCGGCATTTTCAATGGAAGCGATTGAAATAGTACCTGCTTCAACCCAATCAGTATTATTTGTGCTGGTTAAAACCTTTACGTGTTTGGGCCTAAACTGCGCACCAGGCCGGGTCGATAAAATATACACCCCATTTACGGTTTTTGTGTGCTTCATATCGATATCAATTTCATGCGGGCCGTTTTTAGCAATAGAATAAGGCCAATGCGAATGCCAAAAGGTATTTTCGTTGCTGTCGATCATGTCAACATATATGTCGGCCTTGTTTTCGGGGATAGAATTTGCCGTTATGGCCCAGCCCGAACGGTCGGACAACGCGAAAGCGGAGTAGTTGATAAGAAGATCGTTATTCGGCACTCTGCTTGAAAGATCGGTTGTGTAATAGTGTGAATAGGGTACCAACCTGAACCCGTTTTCTGAGATTAGGTTAAGCTCAATAACGGTTTTGTCTTTTATTTTGTCCTGAAAACCATTGAATAAATCGGTATAACCAACCCTGATGTTGAATTCGTACTGGTTATTGTCTTTTTTTAAGGGCTCGGTTAAATAGGTAATCTCATCGTAGTTATCGTTTGGCGGACTTGCATTTTCGTTCACAAAATCGAAACCAAGATATACATATGGAATGTTAACGGATGAGGAAAACGTACCAGAAATGTCAATCGTTTGCAACGAATCGTTTTTGGCAATGGCAAGTGTTTTAATAACCGTTTTTGGCATTTCGTTGTAATAGTTGATGCCATTTGTTGTTTTGTTGAACACCACATTTGTACTTAAAATCGCACAACTGCTTTGGGTAAGGAATACTTTGTCGGGAGCGTTTATATATACCCGGTTTCCGTTCGACATTAAGGGCACATCAGGAACCTGGGAAGCTTTTTGGCAGTTGTGTGGCAGGTTTAAACCATGGCCCAGCTCGTGCATAATTCCGCCCAATCGTTTACAATTTTTTAGCTCAAAACCATCAAATTTCAATCCGGTATCGGTGAGTTTAAAATCTTCGGAAGTGGCAAAACACCAGGGGGCAATCCCCTGAAACCCAATTTTGCACCCAAAGTCGCCAAGTACCAGGGTGTGTACGCTCGATTTTAGTTCAGGATTTTTTCTGAAAAACTCTTCTACCTCCTGGCTTACTTTATTGGAATTACCTCCAAAATAGGTTGACGGATGAGGGCTTTTAATAACGTTCACCAATACTTGTCCTTCGTTATTGGTTAGTAATCCAAATGTTTTTTCACCAAAACCGGTATGTGCCATTTGCTTTTTATACCAGGCTTGTATGTAAAGCATCAATTCTGAAATATTTTCAGTCCGGTCAGCAATCGTCTTTTGGTCCGACGGAAAATCGGAAGGAATAAAAAATACCACATTTAAAGCCTGTTGCCCCTCCATATTTACGTCCCAGGTTGGATTAACATTTTTGGTTGTGTTATGCTTTGTTGCAAACGTTTCACCAGCATTTTTTAAGTTGATGCCAGATGAACTTCTGACGATCACAAAACTTAACAATACAGTCAGCAATAAAGTACTTATATAAATCTGTCTCATTTTTATTCGTTTTAGAAAATGTGGAAGTATAAAGGCTTTCAAATTAATAAACGTATAATATTTTTTGTACTGCCGGCAAAATCAATCAAAGCAACTGATTTTAAGAGAAGTGTAATTGTTCTGTTAAGGCGCCCATAATGAAAAAAGATGAGTTCGAAATATTCTGAACTCACCTTTTCCCAATTGGATATTGTTCGATAGTTGCTAATCGGTTGTTATGTACCAGTTTGCAGGATTTAAAAACCGCTGTTTGATTATTTCAACTTTAGCTTCATCAACGCCTTTGTATTTTGACGAAATAATGTCGGAAATGATTGTTGGGTCATTCCAGTATTCCGAGATCCTTCTTAAGTCGTAAAAACGACTGGTTTCATAAGCTTCTTCCCTTGCTCTTTCGTCAAGTATTGCCATGTCAACCGCTTTAATTGAATCTTCGCGGGTTATCAGTTCTCCCAAATCGATTTTTGTTTTTACCGGATCAAAATCTTTAATGTATAGCGGTGCAAGTCCTACACGGCCTCGTACGCCCAGAGAAACATCTTTAATTTGTTGCTCCTGGTAATAGCCTGTATTCATTAATTCCAATGCATCAGCCGGGCTTCCGATGTGGTTTAGCGCCTCACAGGCATCTAACCATGAATCTCCTGCCCGAAACAGAATAAAACTATTGTCGTAGTCGTACAATCCAACATTAATGAGGTATTTACTAATAATTGGTTCGCCGTTTTCAAAATCGTAGGTAATACCTTCACCTCTGTAAATGTCGCCATCTTCGCCCTGGCTGGCAAAATAAGATATGGCTACATTCGATGGTTTCAGGTAATATACTCCATCGGCAGCATTGCTACACCAGTATTGTACATTGTAAGTTTGATCGTTCCTTTTATAAAAAGGCACCGTTAACAACATTTCATTATTAGTGGTATAGGAAGTAGCATAACTTTCAAAAATATTCTTCCATTTATTAAACCCGTATAATGAAGACATCGAGAACCTGTCAACACGATTAAGGGGATCGTCCAGGTCAATTATTTGATGTAGTTCCTCGAAAGCCCTGCTGTAGTTCATTCCTTCCATATACAATTCGGCAAGTAATTGTCTTACAGAAGAATCTTCACCAAACCGGAACTTATACCATTTGTAGTTCCCGCTAATTTGGTCTTCGATTACGAAATTACCCACATCTTTTTGATAGAGATAGTACTCCAGTTGGCTGGTTAAGGTGTCAATAACCGCAGCCTTTGGTGTTGGCTCTATTGTTAAAGACGGGTCGTATTCGGTTAAGGAATTTTCGTAATAATAAATTTTATCGAAGTTTTGCATAATGTAGAGATAGGATAGCGCCCTGATCACTGTTACTTCTGCCTTAAACTTAGCGACAATATTTTCATCAACATTCTCCGGGTCGTTTGCCTGTAACTTATCCATATTCGATAATACATCGTTGGTCTGATTAATGATCCTGTAAAATGGAGATGCATCAAGATATGGATTTGAAGCGGAGTAGATTCCTTCACTTAACTCCTTGAAATAAGCCGGAGCATTGTCGTTGGGAAGGATCAGGTCGGTACGAAGGTTGGCCAGTAGAAATAATTGATCTACCGCTTCCTGTATGCCCTGGTAGCATCCGATAATGGCAACAAGCCCTTCGTTATAGGTTTTAAAAGCATTTTCGTCTTCCACTACGTCGGGTTGATCAACATCTAAAAAGTTATCGCAACCTACGGCAAGCAGGAGTATAAACGCTGTAATATATAGTTGTATCTTTTTCATAATAACTCTTGTTTTTGTATTCAGCATAAATGCCTTTTAGAAATTTACTTTTACACCAAGTATATATGACTTGTTGACAGGAGCAGAGAAATAATCTATTCCCATCGTTGCAGCATCAAGGCCGTAAGAGAACTCAGGGTCGTAGCCCAGGTAATCGGTCAGCACCAGCAGGTTTTGCCCGGTAACATATACCTGTAAGCCTTTTAGTCCGCTGTTTTTAAGCGAGAAATTATAGGATAGTGTTACATCGTCGAGACGTACAAATGATGCATCTTCAATCCAGCGTGTACTAAATCTGGCGTTCCCCATCGGGTCTCCGTATTGCCATTTCGGAACATCGGTATTGTCTCCCTGTTGTTTCCAGGCACCCAGCGCGTTGGTTGTTTGGTTGAAGAAGTTTGATCCGGATTCCAGTTGAGAGCGGGTATAATTGTATACATCGCGGCCTACGGTAAACGACATTTTTGCGTACAGGCTAAAGTTCCCCAACTGCATTCTGTTGATGAACGCTCCCCAGAAATCAGGGAATGGATTTCCGATAAGCTGTTTGTCTTTCGCATCGATGATGTGGTTGTTGTCTATGTCTTCAAAAATCGCATCACCGGCACCAAACGGATTCCCGAATTCATCGGTTAATGCAGCAGCTGATGCATCGGCATCGGTAGAAAATACACCCAGGTAATTCCATCCGTAAAATGAATAAGGTGCATTGCCCTGGCGGTTAATCTTTTCGCCCCCGGTTAGGGTGATAATTTCGTCGTCGGCTAACTGGGTAATTTCGCTCGAAGAAGTTGTCAGGTTCAATTCTGTTTCCCAACTAAACTTTTTATTATCCACCAGGTATGCTCTTGCCATCAGCTCTAATCCGTTCATTTTAATAGCGCCTGTGTTATCAAGCATGGTGCTGAATCCGTAATAACGGGCCAGGTTGTTTTGAGTAACTACGTCTTCAACATTTTCGTGGAAATAGTTAATTCCCAGATTTACTTTTTCTTTCATGAAAGCCATGTCAAGTCCCAGTTCAAGGTTCTTTGCTTTTTCCCACGAAATTCCGCTGTTCATTACGCCACCTTTAGCAAGCCCTGTAATGTCGAAGTACTGAACCGGTACGTAATAACTTTTGGCGATAAAGTTGTTAAACATGTCATTTCCTCTGATACTGTAGCTCGCTTTTATTTTAAACATGTCAAACATGTCTCTGATAAAGCTTTCTTCTCTGCTGATATCCCAGGCGGCAGCAAATGAAGGAAGGATGGCATAATAGTTATTTCCTATTTTTATACCGCCGCTTTCAATGTTGTTCCCTAACCGGCTCGATCCGTCCATGCTAACACCGGCACTTACAAAGTATTTTTGTTTGTAATTGTAGTCGCCCGTAAAATAACTGTTTATCCAGTTGTCTTTTACCCACGATCCCTCTTTTCTGCGGGTGGTAACATCGCCAAACTGAATGGCTGTGAAGTCGTCTGTTCCGGTATTTAAAATACTACCTGCACCGCTGGTGTATGTGTTGGCATTTACCTTCATGCCCAGTGCAAAATCTACCGTATGTTTGTTGTCAAAAGTATTGGTATAGCCCGCCTGTCCGCTGGAGTACCAGGTTAGCATTTTGCTGTCTTTTTTCCGTACTGTTTGGTCTGCTTCGCTACCCGGAAGCCGGCCGATTGTGTTGTCCGGAATAAATACATCGTCATCGACCTGGTTAAGATAGTTGCCCAGCATTAAACTTGCATACCAATTATCGTTGAACTGGTAGTTGAATTTGAAACTTCCGATCAGGAAATAATTTTTACGAAATTCTTCGGATGATGAAGTAATACCCACCGGGTTGCTAAATTCAAATATATCTTCCGGATCCAGGCTTTCCTGGTAAAGGCCATCTCCCACAGCCTCGTAAACTCCCAGTTGGGGCGATTTAATCAACGAAACAAAAACGGGGTTGCTTACATAATTGGCGCCTAAGTCAAACAACTGGCTTTCGGTATAACCAAATCCGAGGTTTACACTCATATTAAGTTTCTCTGAAACAGCAACGCTGGCATTTAAACGGGCATTTAGCCGGTTCATGTTTGTGTTGTCGATGGTTCCGTTGTTGTTGGTATAACCCAAAGAGAAGTAAAATTTCGAAATTTCGTCGCCACCACTAAAGGCAAAGTTTAGTTTGTTTTTAATGGATGGTCTAAACACTTCATCCTGCCAATTGGTATTCTGGTCCCAACGCGGATAATCTCCTGCATTTGCCGATGGCCCAAGCGGAGGATAAAGTTCGTCAACCTGGTCGGCAGTAAGGCCTTTGTTAAACAACTGGTATTGTAAATACTGGCGGTTGTTTGCTACGCCTAACATCGGAAGTGTATTGTCGAACATGGATACACCGGATGAAAACTCGGTTGCAATTTGTGTTTGACTGATTTCTGCACGTTTTGTATTGATTAAAATAACACCGTTGCCTCCTCTTACTCCATATTTTAAGGTAGAAGCTCCGTCTTTTAAAAATACAATTTCTTTTACATCGTAAGGATTTAAACCGAGTACAGTAAACAAATCGTTGCCGTAAATGGCCGGATTTTCAAAAGAATAATCTCCAAGAAACATTCCGTCAACAATAATAACAGGAGATTTGCTGGTGTGCAACGAGTGTATCCCTCTCAAGATATTTAAGCTGCCTGCTCCCGGCATCCCCGACTGTTTTTCGGAATAAATTCCCGTGCTGCTTCCTTTCCAGATGTCATCAACGGTTTCCGTTTCTTTAGAATAGTCTGCGGGGGAAGTAAGGCTTACGGCAGCATTCGAATTACGAAGTTTGCTTGTACCTGTCATGGTTGTATAAGAGCGTTCGTAAGAGAAACGGTCTTCTTTTACCAGGTAGGTTTTTTCCTCTTTTCCCGGTATGGGATAAAACTGTTTTGTAAAATACTGGGGGAAAGATATTTGTAAGAAACAACCCTCCTCACCGTCGGTTTCGTAATAACCCTGGGCATTTGTGGTTGTTTGTTTACTTTCGGAACCCACAATTACAGTCACCAGTGCGTTTTCGAAAGGTGCTCCATCCTGATGATATACATACCCTTTATATTGCTTTGCGTTTTGCGCCACAGACCATTGTCCGGCACTAATCAAAAACAATAAAAATATGAGTGAAAATATTCTGTTTTTCAATTTCATGATAATCTGATTTAATTGGTTACCGGAATCAAACGCAATTCGTACAGCGAGGTGGTGGTGGGGCGTGATGTCCCTCCCGGAATAGAAGTAAAACGTACAGTTTTATTTCCAAAGCTTTCAAATGTAATTGTACCTATTACTTTTCCCGGCCGGGCTGTGTCGCTACGGAATTCAAATTGTTCATCTTCCCAGGTACCGTCTTCGTTTCGGAACTGGACCCGGTATTGTGGACGGTAAAAGGCACCTTTAGGATCGAACCAAAACTCGTAAGTGGTTTTTAATACATTCGGGATTTCAAACTCTATCCACTCACCTTCAACAAAATAGTTAGTCCAGCTTACGATATTGTTTTGGTTTGAAAACAGAATATTAGGAGCGGTAGCTTCAGCGCTGTGGTCGCTCACATCCCAATATCTGTTGTCTCCTTCCACTTCGTTGAAATTCTCCACGTAAAAGTCGAGGCTTCCGTCTTCGCGATCCTGGTTTACATAGTCTTTAAAATAAAACTGGATGGTTTTCAGGAAGGATGAATTATCAATTTCAAGTTTGCTGGTTTTGTGTAATACACCGTTGCTTAATTCGGCATCTTTTTCAAAAATAGCCTCTTTGTCAATTACCTGATTATTATAGGTTACCGAAACCATCTCGTCGGGTAATTCATCGAAAGTGTAAGCGTTGGGAAATACAGCGTTTCCGATTATCCCATCCAATATGCTTTTGTAAATAATATCCGGAACCTTATCAATACCGCCAAAGTATGACGACACATCGTTTTCGAGGCTTTGGTTCACTACTTCTTGCGTTGGAATAATCAGCGTATATTGCGATTGTTCGTCTGTTAAATCTGCAACATCTTCCAGAAAGGTGTTTACATCTACCCAGGCAGAATCATAAATTGTTTGTCCATCGTCGTTAAATGCACCTGTCGGAACACTGTTTTCCTCATCAAATTCTTCTACAATTTTAGAGTCGAAATGATCGGCAAGAAACGGAAACTCCTCATACATGTATTCATAAACATTGGGTTTATAAACCAGGGTGGTGTCAATGGTATGAATTACTCCGTTTGGCTCATCAATGTCGGCTGTAATTATATCTGCATAATTATCGATTACAATTACTCCATTGCTGTTTCTGAAATTGAGGTATTTCGTTGAAAACATTTGCAGCCTTTTACTATCCAACTGATTGCTGATAAATTTTCCGTTGGTAAAATGCATTAGCAGGTATTTTTCCCGCATGTCTTCCGGTATTGCTTCAATATCGAAATTCTCGTTTGTTGGCGCCAAAACCGTGTAAATAGAGTTATCCTTTACCAGTTTGTCGATGTTGTATTCAACAATTGCATTATAGAACTCACTACATTCGCTCATCGTTGATAGTTTGTAGATAATTCCTGCGTTGCTTCCGGAACTTGTTCCGTTTTTATCTTTGTTCTTGTAGTGTTCGTCCCATTGATCCTGGCAGCCAACAAGCTGGGTAACCAGAACTAACACCCAAAGATTGACTATAATATTTTTTAATTTCATAGTATTAGCATTTTAAATATCAGGTTCAAAATATATCTTTTTCAATCGTATAAAATTATCATCAGGATAGAGATAAGATCCTTCGACTTTAACTTTCACACGTTGTTGCCCCGATGCGTTTAATGTTACTTTTCCTACGTAAAGCCCTTTTTGTCCGGAGCTAAGGCTTACTTTCTGGTATTCGTTTACAAAGGGTTCCCCAACCATTTCATCGTTGATGTAGATTCCGTAAATTGTTCTTCCCGGATTATAGGTTGAATTTTCGTAGTAGATTTTATAGGTTACATTAAACAGGTAGGGAGAATAAAATTCAACATAGTCACCAACATCTGTACATAAATATTGCAACACCTCTGCATCAGAACTGATCCATGGTGGTGTTGCATCATCCCCATATATTACTTTCTCAGCATCTAATTCATTTGAGTTAAGGCAAATGCTTGTTCCGATAAACAAAACGGGCTGAGGCTGTACGTCTATTACAGGTAAAATACTTTCCATTCGCTGAATGATCCCGTTCCAGGCAAGCACATCAACATAGTTGAGGTTGAGTGTTCCGAATACAAGTTCGCCGCCTTCGCTTACTGCATTTAATTTAATCTGATCGTCAACTGTAATATTTATCGGGTAATTTAAAACGGTATTATACGTCCAGGTTTTAAATTCCAGTGCTGTCAAATCTTCGGTTATAATATGATAGCGCATAAACTGATTCAGGCTGTCTGCCGGGTCTGTTACATCGTTGGTTGACGAATAGGCAGCTTTCAAATCATCGTAGCTGTTTATTCCGGCCTGGGCAAGTGCGTCGTTGCTTTCAACCAGCAATGTAAACCTGTTTCTGTTGCGCTCGGTACGCGAGGCGAGCGTATCGATAATTCCGGTAGCTGTCATTGCCTCATAGAAAATCGAATAGTCTGCATTTTCCTGCAGCACTTCGGCCATGGTTTTATCGGCAGGTGCGATAACTTCGTTTAGTTCGTGAATTACGCCGTTGGTACGGAACATATCAATCTCGCCCAGCGAAATACCATTTACTTTGGTTGAACTTATTCCTTCTGTCCCAAATGACATGATAAGCGATTCTTCACTCAAAGGGTAGGGCAATCTTCCTGATTCAAAATTTACCGATGGTATTTTTTCTCCGATAATATGGGTTGCAACCAGTTTGGTAACGGTTGCATCATCAAGCTGGTCGAGGCCCGAAACACCCATTTTCTCATAATACCGGTAAAATGCGTCGTTATTGGGTGCCCACAAGGTATAAGTTCCCTGTAAGGCCAATATGTTAAAATATTGGGTACGTTTCATCGCGCTCAATAACTCGCTAAAATTTTCGTCTCTCTCCAGGTACCTTGAAATGGTGAGTTCTTCGTCAGTATAAACTTCTGTCACATAATTGTCAGAACATGCTGACAGGATGGGCAAAAGTGCTATTGTGAAGTAATATATAAACTTTCTGATGGTCATAATTAGTTCGTTTTATAGTATTCATTCTGAACAAGATTTTTATTTACCCTCAGTTCATCTTCATGAATAGGAAGGTACCAAAAGTCGTGGTTGTAGATTTTACTTTTCATGAGCAGGTAAACATCCAAACCAACGTTCTGAAGAATCGGCTCGGTTAAAAGCGATTCGTACGCAAAATTGTCGCGCGAGGCAATTCTTACCAGGTCGTACCATCGTTTGCCTTCTCCGGCCAACTCAAGCAGGCGTTCGTCTAAAACTGCCTGATACCAGTAATATTTACCTGCATTTTCGGCTAGTGAAAGTTCTCCGGCGCCGGCTCTGTTTCGGATGGTATTAATCGCTGCCCTTGCCGTTGGATAATCATCAAGCATAACGGCTGCTTCAGCTTTTATCAGAAATATTTCGGCCAAGCGGTACAGTATCCAGTTTGCATCGTCATAAGGGCGATAATCACGCGGGCTTAACTCGCTGCCTCCAAGCCATTTCCATAAAGTTATGTTACTCTCACTAGTTGATAATGCAACGGATCTGAGTAATCCACGTGGGTCGGTTATTAAAAGTTCATATTTTTCTGCCGGAACAGCAAAGTAGCGGTTACTGTATAGTGAAGCATTGCTCGACAGGTTTTTCAACCCACTTGTGTTTGCTTGTCCTTCGTTGGCATTGGCATAAATCTCCATAATGGATTCGTTGGTTCCTCCTCTTCTGAAATTCTGAAACCAGAGAGTTATCCCCATCAGGGCAAATTTTCCGCTGGTAAGTATTTCGTCGCACTTGTCAATTGCAAGTTGTGGCTCGTCTAGCCAAAGGTAAACATCGGCCATTAAGGCTTTTGCGGCATACTTTGTGGCTTTCCCTTTAAAAATTTCGTAAGAGTCTTCAAATGTAAATTCCTCGGGAAGTATATTTTCTGCCGTCTTCATGTCTTCAATAATCTGAAGAAATATATCGTGCTGGCTGGTTTGTCCCATTTGGTAATCCTGGTAGTCGTTTTCGAAAGCTACCAAAGGCATTGGTACATCGCGAAATGCCTTTGCCAGTTTAAAGAGGCAGTAGCTTCTAAGGAAAAGCATTTGGCCTACAATGGTGTTTAACTCTTCTTCGGTAAAAGTTAAATCCACATCTCTTACGGCCGGGGCATTATCAATAATGAGGTTTGCCTGGTTAATTACTTTGTAATAGTCTTCCCATTTTACAAAATTGTTGTCAGGAAATATATTCCCTTCCATTATTAGTTGGTAGCTACTTGTTATATTATTTCCAGACTCATAAAAATCACTCCTGATTTCTCCCCAGAGAAATTCTTCATCAACAATGTCCCGCATTTTGTTGTAGGTCGAACCAACAACCAGATCCACATCTTCCTGGCTTTTCCAGAAATTCTCTTTTACGATTTTATTTTCCGGTTCAATCGTCAACCAGTCCTGGCATCCTGAAAGGAAGAACAACAGTGCTAAGCTGATCAGGAGCCTGTTTATATTTATCTGTTTCATTTTCATGTAATTTAGAATGACGCGATTATCCCAAATGTAATATTACGTGGTGGAGGTGTCCGGGCATTGTCCTTCCCTCCCAAAAACTCAGTTGATCCGTCTGATTTATACTGTACCTGCAGGTTTCTTCCTACCTCCGGATCCTGTCCGGTGTATTTTGTCCAGGTATATAAATTGTATAAAGTACAGAACACATTCAGGTCGCTGAGCCTTATTTTTTGCAGCTGCTTTTTGTTGAACCTGTATCCTAGCGATACGGTTTTCAATCGTACAAAAGATGCATCTTCAACAAAGCGGTCAGAACCAAGATAGTTGTATCCTTCGTTGTACAAGGCTCTTGGAATGTCGGTAATGTCTCCGGGATTTCTCCATCTTCTCAGAACAGACACACTTTGGTTGTCTTTACCACGCATGCCTTCCAGTGTCATACGGGTGACGTTAATTACATCCTGCCCGACTACATAGTGGAAGTATGGGTTAAAGTAAAATCCTTTATAAGTAAGGTTGGCTCCAAATCCGCCAAACACATCCGGATCGGCATTCCCGAGGTAGGTAAGGTCACCTTCGTCAATAACTCCGTCTTTATTGATGTCGTCGTACATGGCATCTCCACCTTTAAACACATAACCTGTTGAGCTGTTAAATCTCAGGCGGCGTGGTGTTTCTCCATCGTTTTCATAAATAATTCCTCCGTTGTCGTCCAACAAAACGTTGTCAGCATCGGTTCGATAAACTCCCAGGTACTTGTATCCGAAAAACGATCCGATGGGTTTTCCCACTTCCACTTTTTCAAGGTAACTGCCGTTTGTATTTGCATTACCTCCTTCAATGGTGTATCCATCCGGAATTGAAACCACTTTGTTAACATTGTTCGAAACATTGAAACGCAAGTCGAGTTTCCAGTCTTTTACCTTTCTTAATAAGCGAACCGTTCCGATTAACTCCCAACCTTTGTTTGAGATTGATCCGAAGTTTCCGTATTCGAGTTTAGCAATCCCGCTACTGCCAGGAAGCTTTATGTTTGGGATGATTACATCATCGGTACGTTTGTAATATACATCTGCTTCCAGGTCTAAAAGGTTATCAAACAAGCTGGATTCCAGACCTACATCCTGCTGGAATGTTTTTTCCCAGCGCAATGAACTCAGCTGTATGTTTTCAAGCTGAATGGAAGCCTGATCAGAATACCAGGTGTCGCTACCGTAGCGCGAGTAGAAAACACCGCTTGATACCGGCATTCTACCGTTGATACCATAACTGGCCCTTAACTTCAGGAAATTAACCCAGTTCAGATCTTTTACAAATTTTTCTTCTGAAAGTACCCAGGCTGTTCCAAACGCCGGGAAAATTCCCCATTTTTTGTCTTGACCAAATTTTGAGTCACCATCGGCACGCACCGTTGCTGAAAACAGGTATCTTTCAAACAGGTTAATGTGCGCCGAGCCAATACCCGAAAGTGTTCGTGATTCCGAATTTGCAGTGTACATGCTGGAGATCCGGCTCGGGATAAAAAAGTCAATCAGATTATTGGATGCCGAGTTACTGCCGACTCCTCTGAATGTGGTTGATTTGTTGATATTGATATCACCGGCCATTACACCCGTTAATTTGACCGGATATTTCTCCGGTTCTCCACCAAACAGCGAAGAAAAGAATCCGCTTTTATTAATTTTTTTAGAATAGGATAATTTGGTTCGGCCCTGGAAATCGTACGACTTACCATTGTTGTGTGTCATTTTGTTAGAGCTGGAACTGCTCCAGTCTGAACCAAATACTTCCTGCGGAATAAATTCCCTGATTTCCTTATTGTTTATATCATAAACAATGTAACTGGTAAGGTTTAAGTCTTGGTTGAGATTGATTGCCACATTCACCGACGAACGTAAGCGTTCAGAAAGTGTATTTGCCATCGATTCGTTGGCCATGGCAACCGGATTATAATAGCTGGTTCCTACTCCCTGGTAATTTTGTTTCGGACTAAAATAAACGCCGGTTGAATTCCCCTCGTCATCCAGTTCGTAGATCGACATGTTCGGGGCTTTGCGATAGGCCATAGCCCTTACATTTCCGACAGACGAACTACCTGTGTTGTGTATATCAGAGTGTGTATAAGTAAAATTGGAAGAAATGGTAATTTTTTTGGTCATGTTGTAATCCAGTTTTACGCTGGTTGAGAACCGGGTAAGGTCGGTTCCAAGTGTTGTACCTTGTTCGTCGGTATAACCTGTTGAAATACGGTAGCGGGTGTTTTCACCTCCACCGGCCACACTCAGGTTGTGGTTATTGGTAAAACCGGGGCGGGTTACTTCATCAATCCAATTGGTATTTTGAGAATATTCCTGATAATATTCAAAATTTGGGTTGTAACTCAATTCATCCGGCATATCGGCAGCCAAACCATCGTTGGCGTTAAACAAGGCCTCCAGCATTAAAGTAGTATATTGATCGCCGTTAAGCATCGGAATCTGATCGGGCTGGCTTTGTACTGCTAATTTATAGTTGTACTCTATTTTTGGCTTTCCTTTAAAACCACCTTTTGTGGTAATAAGGATTACCCCGTTGGCAGCTTTTGAGCCATATATTGCAGCCGAAGCAGCATCTTTCAGCACTTCAATATCTTTTATGTTTTCCACTGGAATATCAAGCAACGAACTGTAATCATCTACCGATTCTGTAGTAAAATCAAAGTCTTCTACCGAAGTAGTTTGGTAGGGTAGTCCATCTACAATAATAAGTGGCTCAGAATCTCCCATTAAGGAGTTGGCTCCCCTGATCTGAATTTTTATACCACTTCCGGGGTCTCCTGAGGCCGAGGCAATGTCGAGCCCCGAAATTCTTCCCTGAATAGCTTCAGCAACCGAAGTGGCCTGTACGGTTTCCACTTCATCCATATCGAGGCGGGTTACCGAGTTGGTTTGTTCTTTCTTTGATATGGACATAAAGCCGTCGTCGCTTTTCTTTATTGCCTGGGCTACTACATCTACCCCTCCAATGGAAACAACATCGGGCTCTAATTCTATTTTTATAATTGTTTCACCATTTAGTTCTTTGGTGCTGGTTTTATACCCAATAAAAGAAGATTTTAATGTTGCGTCTTTGCGGGATAGTTTAATGGTAAAGTTCCCGTTAAAATCAGTAGAAGTTCCGTTAAGTACACGATTGTTTTCGTTTATCTCAACTACATAGGCTCCTACAATGGGATCGTTATTGCTTTTATCAACAATGGTCCCCCTTAAAATAATCACATTCTGCCCATACGCTGTTGCCAAAAGGCAAAAAAGCAAAACAGGTGTGATAAGTATTTTGTATAAATAATGTTCTATTTGTTTCATCTGGATAGCATTTCTTTATTAATAAACACTTTCAATTGTGTGCAGACAACCATTGTATAACATTATGTTGCTATTATTATCGGCCGTGGTTAAAGCAGAATCTCCTGTACCTTTATTGGTTACCGTAATTACTCCGCCTGCAGCACTAATATCCACCTTAACATTTGCTAATCCTGTGGATGTTGTGTTTGATAAATCTTTGGCAAAAGTGTCAAATGTCCCTTCGTTTTGTCCGTCAGAGTAAATCACTTTCTTCACAAAAAACTTTGCCAGAAATTCTTTTAGTTCATCCGGATCTTCCGGAATTACTGCACTTGCCAATGCATCGTTGGTTGGTGCAAAACAGCTCATGTTTCCTTCGTTGAATAAAACCGTAGTTCCCGATTCGTCATCAATAATCCCGGCTTCGCGGCACAAGGTGTAGAAAGTTGAAAACCGGGTGGTGTTCTTCAGGTAATAGCCAATGGTGGTTGTAGCATCGGGCGAAATAAGAAAGTTATCGACCTCGTAAACTACTCCGTTGGCATCTTTGTACCCGTCATTTACAATTGTAGCTATATCCGTTCCGTTGGCTGTTACCTCGGTTGGCGAAATGCGCAGATACGATTCTTTTGGCGAAATGGTTTTGTAGAACATGTCGTTTGTGAAACTGCTTACATCAAGTTCTCCCAAAATGATGGAGTTTTTAAAACTACTGTAAAGCATACTCAGGCTGGCATTGTTCCCATCAGCATCAACAAAGCCGTTTTGGTCTTCGTTCAAAAAATATCCGGCATTTCTGAAAGTCTCATTTTTTAGGGCAAAAACGGTAAAGTTTACATTGTCCGACACAAGCATGTCCAGGTAGTTGGTCAGATCCAGCGCAACCAGGAAATAGGAGTAAGTGGTATCCGTTACAAACAGTTTTGTTAAGGCGTTGTATTCGTCGGGAGCCCTGAAATGATTGACCCCGTAAAATAATCCGTTACTCGCCATTTCCTCTTTTTGAAAATCCGTTTCGTCATATATATAAGGAAGACCTGCGGGGGTTTTAAGTTTTCCTGCCGACACTGCCGAAGGAAACCAGGCTTTTCCTTCGAAAACACAGGATTGTACAATCTTCTCTAATGCCGGGGGTGCGATTGCTGTGCTAATCTCATCGGGTGAAATACCTGGGTAATAATTTGCAAAGAATTCGGTTAATGCCTGATTGGTTGGAATAAAGGCAGAAACAAAGTTCTTTTGAACCGCAATTTTGGCTGCGTTGCCACTTACATTTACAGCGCTTATTCCTGTGTATTCCCGGTTTAATTTAAACCAGTTCATCACATACAATGAATCGTTGTCGCCGTTGCTGTTTAAATCAATTTGATATTCGTCAGTATATCCCGAATTGAAGTCGTAAGTAGCAAACCTTTTTGCCAAATCTCTGAACAAAGAATAGTTGTCTTCCTGTTCGAGTATCTCGCGGTGGTTTCTCAATGGCGTTAACACCCTGTCAACAACGTGTATCCATCCGTTTATTGCAGAGATGTCTTTTTCTACCAACTTTCCGTTGGACGCGATTACGTCACCCGATTCAAGGTTGAAACTTAAATCAGGAAAGAATCCTTGCAAATCGCCTGATGTTAGTTCCATCTCCTCTTCGTATTCCTTCGAGAAGAAAGGCATTAGTTTGTTTTCGCTTACAACCAGCAGTTGTTTTTCTGTTTCCGGGTCGGTTTCAGTAAACACATCCGGAGAACACCTCGTTAGTTTTCGTATCATTAACGGATCTTCAGGAGTATCCGGAGATGAATATCCTGATGACAACTTAGAGGCCACATACGGCCAGTCGATAATGTGATAGCCGATCAAGTCCTTTAATTCCTCTACCTGAATGTCTTTAACCTCAGAATATCCATTATCGTTGAGGTAGGCTTGAAAGGATTCGTCATTTACAGCAAGAACGGTAAATAAACCTGCTTCGGATAAAATATTGCCATAACCGACAATATCCAATGCTTCAGTAAATAAGGTGTAATTTCCTTTCTTTTGTAGAATTTCATAAATGGTTTCTGTTGAACCATCATACTCATAATACTTTGTAAATTCTTTTTCACATCCTGAAAAACAAAGTACTAGTAACAATAAGAACAGTAATTTTCCATTTTTCATTTTTAATTTTTAGTTAGGTTTTATATAACTGTATTATTTGATATTCTATGCAAACATATTTTAGATATAAGAGTAAATAAGAATTGCAATGCCTTAAAAGTTTATAATATTCGAACTGATATATGTATTTTATATTCTAAGATTACGATAGTTGATGGAAAAAATTAAAAAGTCCAAAAAGGCAAAAAAATATTTGCAGGCATTAATTCCGGAGTCTGCGAAATCGCTTTTTTTGATTGCTGCATACATACAAATTGATTATTCGGAAAATTAAAATGCATCAAATACTTTTTTCTTAGTTATTCAGATTCAAAATTAAAGAAACAAAAAGGGACGCTTGGGGAGTATTTTCTGAATTAATAGGTGAAGATTGGTTCACTTAGCCTTAATCGTATTTTTCACAACAAGGGGGTATTTCTGTCACATGTATGCACATTGCGCAGAATAACAGTAGTTTGACTTCTTTTTCATGTGCTGAAGAATACACCCCGGCAGTAGATTGAACTAAAGGATAGCGATTTTTAAAAGTGTCGCATTGTTTGTCGAAATGCACTTGTTGTGACAGGGAATTGGACATATTTAAGTCAAAAAGATTATTAATGTACTCTTTTTTGGAATTAGTTAATTTGGGCTGTTTGTTGATTCTTTTTGCACAAAAGATTTTATTGTGGCAACAGCAAAAGTACCTTTTAGGTCATTTATGCACCATTCGGGAGTCAGGTTTAGGCATGTTTGATTTAACACTAGCCCGTAATTTCCACCCGGTTCCCATCCGGATCAAGAATTACACTTTCGTAGAAACCATCGCCTGTTGTGTGTGGCTCTTTTAATACCCTGAAACCGTCTTTACGAATTGTTTCAGTAAGTGCGTCAACCTTGGTTTTTGACCCAACACTGATTGCAAAATGAATGAGGCCTGTAAATTGTTTTATCGCATCATCTTTTGTTTTCGGGATTCCGGGCATTTCCATCAGTTCCAACCGGCAATCGCCATAAAAGGAGAGAAAATACGAGCGGAATTCTTTGGAGTGATTGTGATAAATCTCAGAAGAAGATGCATCGAAATAATGCATGTAGAAGTTCCGGAGGCCTTCTAAATTGTATGTCCAGATTGCAATATGTTCAATACGCATGGCTTTGTACTTTTTTTGATCCATTAAAAGTACAAAACGTTTTTTGTATAAGCAGAGCCCATTGAATTATATTTTACCGCTCCATTCAGCAAAAAAGCGGTCTAAAAATGCTTCCATGTAAGTATGTCTTTTTTCTGCTATTGCTTTGGCCGTATTTGTATTGAGGCGGTCTTTTAAAAGCAGTAGTTTTTCATAAAAATGATTAATGGTTGGCGCTGAGTTATTTTTGTAATCCTCAAAGTTGCTGTGCATTACGGGTTCAATTTCAGGGTCGTATAGTAAGCGCCCCCTGTTGCCGCCATAAGCAAAAGTACGGGCAATACCAATCGCGCCAATGGCATCCAGGCGGTCGGCATCCTGAACAATTTGGGCTTCGGTGCTGGTAGCAACGGTACTTACTTTGGCTCCTTTAAACGAAATTTCAGCAATAACCTGTCTGATCTTTTCCTGTTGTTCAGAATCGATTGCGATTTCTTTGAGCCAGGTTTTAGTGCGCGAATCTGTATCTTCTGTTTTTAGTTTCCAGTCATCAAGGTCGTGCAGTAAAGCGGCCATTTCAATAATAAACCGATCGCCTCCTTCCGCATCCGATATTTTTAAGGCCAGTTGCCGAACACGAAAAATATGCCACCAGTCATGTCCTGATCCTTCTTTTGCAAATACCTCTTTTATATGGTTTTGAGTGCGGATAAGGACTTCTGTTTGTTGAATATTCAGATCCATAATTCGAAATTAAGTGCATGAAAGTAGCTTAAAAAAGCAAAAAAATGTTAACATATTGAGTGCGTAGTTGGTAATGTGTTGATATTCAGTGTGGTTTGCAGCGGTGTGTTTGAGTGGGATATATGTCACTGTCGGAGACATTTCTTTTTTGCTAATTTTGCCCCGCTTTAAGGAACTAAAAATGACGACGGTTATTTTAGTTTAAACAGACAGGGAAATATTGTATGACATATAATAAAAAACTTACTCTACCTGCATTGTTTTACAATTCGGTAGAGAAATATGCAGCTAAAACCTCGGTAGTATTTGCCGGCGAAGAAAACTATACTTATGCCGAGATGGGCGAAGAGGTAGAACGTATTGCAGAGATGCTGCTGGAGCAAGGGATCGGAACGGGCGATAAAGTCGCCATTTTAAGTGCCAATATGCCCAACTGGGGGAAGGCTTTTTTTGCTGTTTCATTGATTGGGGCAGTTGCCGTTCCTATTTTACCCGACTTCCATAGCAACGAAATCCATTCAATACTTGAACATTCAGAATCAAAAGCATTGTTTGTCTCGGAAGGTTTGTATTCCAGTGTTGGCGAAAAAACAGTCAATATGCTGGAGTGCATGATTTTGGTCGATCGTTTTGCCATTATTCCAAAAGAGACTCCGGCAGATCATCTGAAATTGCTGGCATCATCCATTCCGGTTAATAAAAAAGAATTTGTTCCGGTTGAGGTGGAGGAAGGAGACCTGGCATCCATTATTTATACATCGGGAACTACCGGTAGCTCGAAAGGTGTAATGTTAACGCATAAAAACCTGGCATGGACAGCCCGCCAAAGCCGCACGCTGCAAAAGATTGAGCAAGACGACCGCTTTCTTTCCATACTGCCTTTATCGCATACACTCGAAAATACAGTTGGCTTTTTGTTGCCAATCATGTATGGTGCATCCGTACATTATTTGCGCAAACCACCTGTTCCACCGGTTTTATTACCGGCGCTTAAAAAGGTAAAACCTACAATCATGTTGTCAGTCCCGCTGATTATCGAGAAGGTATATCGGTCGAAAGTTCAGCCTGCTTTTGAAAAAAATGCAGTGATGCGTTTTCTGAGCACGTTCGCTCCAACGCGTAAAGTATTACACAAGCTCGCAGCTAAACAGTTGATGGAGACTTTTGGGGGCTGTATTCGTTTCTTTGGGATTGGCGGTGCTAAACTCGACAGCACGGTAGAGCGGTTTCTGAAAGAGGGCGGATTTCCTTATGCAATTGGATACGGTTTAACAGAAACAGCGCCTTTACTGGCCGGGGCCGTTGGGAGAAATACCCGCGTGGGCTCAACCGGTATTGCCATGGAAGGAGTTACGCTTCGAATTGCCGATCCTGATCCGAAAACAGGTGAGGGTGAAATTCAGGCCTTGGGAGAAAATGTAATGAAAGGTTACTACAAAGCTCCTGAAATTACAAAAGAGGTATTTACCGAAGACGGATGGTTCCGAACCGGTGACCGTGGCGTTTTTGATAGAAATATGTTGTATGTAAAAGGACGGATTAAAACGATGATTGTGGGCTCAAGCGGTGAAAATATTTACCCTGAAGAGATTGAATCGGTCATTAATAAAATGCGCTTTGTACTCGAATCGCTCGTGGTGGAGAAAAAAGGGAAGCTCGTAGCCATGATTCATCTTAATATGGAAGAAGTGGAGGAAAACCTGAAGCAGATGAAACTGGAAGCCCAGCAATACATTGCGGTAAAATCGGATGAGATTCTGCAGGAGATCATGAAGAAGGTGAACCTGGAAGTCAATAAGTTTTCGAAGATTAACCAGGTTGTTTTGCAGCCCATTCCGTTTGAACGTACACCCACCCGGAAAATCAAGAGATTTTTATACGCTTAGGATAAATTGATATTTTTCAAGGGAAAGCTTCGGTTGAGGCTTTCCTTTTTTTGTTACAATAACCAGTAACATTAAAGATGAGGGCAATGCAAAGCTAATTTCCTGAAATGAGCAAAGTTTTGCTAATTTTGTAGCCACAAAAATTTCAGCATACATGGTAACAGAATCAAGATATAGTGCGAGGGGAGTTTCAGCATCAAAAGAGGATGTACACGAAGCAATCAGGAACGTGGATAAAGGCGTGTTCCCAAAGGCTTTTTGTAAAATCGTCCCTGATATTTTGGGCGGGGACCCCGAGTGGTGTAACATCATGCATGCCGATGGCGCCGGTACAAAATCGTCGCTGGCGTACATGTACTGGAAAGAAACCGGCGACCTTTCTGTTTGGAAAGGCATTGCGCAGGATGCGCTGATTATGAATGTGGACGACCTTTTGTGTGTGGGGGCTACCGATAATATCCTGGTTTCATCTACCATCGGAAGAAACAAAAACAATATTCCGGGAGAAGTGATCGCAGCAATTATCAACGGAACCGAAGAATTGCTTGCTACTTTGCGCGAAATGGGCGTTAGCATTTACTCAACGGGTGGTGAGACTGCCGATGTGGGTGATTTGGTGCGCACCATTATTGTTGATTCTACCGTTACCTGCCGCATGAAAAGGGCAGATGTGATTTCTGCCGACCGTATAAAGGCCGGAGATGTGATTGTAGGACTTTCTTCATCAGGGCAGGCAACGTATGAAACTGAATACAACGGTGGGATGGGGAGCAACGGATTGACTTCGGCCCGCCACGATGTATTTTCAAAATACTTAGCTGAAAAATATCCTGAAAGTTTTGACCCGCAGGTGCCGGAAGAACTGGTGTATTCGGGCGCCAAAAAACTGACAGACACTGTTGAAAACCTAAATATTGATGCTGGTAAACTGGTGCTTTCGCCAACCAGAACTTATGCGCCGGTGATTAAAAAAGTACTTGATCAGTTCCGTGGTGAAATCTCCGGGATGATCCATTGTTCGGGCGGTGCGCAAACCAAAGTGCTGCATTTTGTCGATAAAGTTCATGTAATAAAAGACAACATGTTTCCGGTGCCACCGCTGTTTAAACTGATTCACGAACAATCGGGAACCGACTGGAAAGAAATGTACAAGGTGTTTAACATGGGGCACCGTTTTGAAATATATTGCGGTGCGGAGGTGGCACAGGAGATTATTAAAATCGCTGAATCGTTTAACATCGAAGCACAGATTATTGGAAGAGTTGAATCTTTTGAAGGGAAAAAATTAACCATTCAATCCGGAAAGGGCACTTTTGAATATTAGTAGAATGACTCAGATTATCAGCTTAAATATTGAAGAAATAAGAAAGCTTTTCAAAAATCATAAGGTTGAAAAGGCTTATGTTTTTGGTTCAGTACTTACGGCAAATTTTACGAATGAAAGCGATATCGATTTTTTGGTGAGGTTCGAGAAGAACCTTCCTCCGCTTGAAAAAGGTGAACTGTGGTGGGATTTGCACGATAAACTGAGAGGTTTATTTAACAGGGAAATTGATTTAGTAACCGAAAGTTCTTTGAAGAACCCTTATTTCATCTTAGAACTTGACCGGACAAAAGAACTAATTTATGGATAATAAAATAATTCATGGTTACGATGAGATAGAAAATGCTCAGGTATGGGGGATTATTATAAATCATTTACCCCTTCTTAAAACAGAAGTTGAGAAACTTTTGAAAGATTAGTTTTAGGGTGGTTGTTATTTCATATTAAGAAAGGAAAAGAAAAATGGCACAATACGAATTACTTGAAAAGTTTGAGTCGATCAAACATCGCTACGAAGAGGTAGAACAGCAGATTACCGATCCGGCTGTAATGGCAGATATGAAGCGTTATGTGAAGCTAAATCAGGAATACAAAAACCTGCAAAAGCTGGTGGCCAAGTTTCAGGAATATAAAAACCTGGTAGATAATATTGAAACCGGAAAAGAAATGCTGGCAGAAGAGACCGATGAGGAGATGCGCGAAATGGCGCGTGATGAAATTGAAGCTTCTGAAGAACGCCTGCCGGACATTGAAAAGGAAGTGAAATTCCTGCTGGTACCTGCCGACCCGGAAGACGGTAAGAATGCGATTCTGGAGATTCGTGCAGGAACAGGTGGCGATGAAGCCAGTATTTTTGCCGGCGATCTTTTTCGCATGTATTCGAAATTTTGTGAACGAAAAGGCTGGCGTTTGGAAGTGACAAACTCCAACGAAGGAACTGCGGGAGGATTTAAAGAAATTGTAGCCAAAGTTTCCGGCGAAGGTGTTTACGGGATTTTGAAATACGAATCGGGCGTACACCGCGTACAGCGTGTTCCGCAAACCGAAACACAGGGGAGGGTGCATACTTCGGCAGCAACAGTGGCTGTTTTGCCCGAAGCCGAAGAGTTTGATGTGGAACTGAAAGAGTCGGATATACGGAAAGATACTTACTGTTCTTCCGGCCCGGGCGGACAGTCGGTGAACACAACTTATTCGGCGATTCGGTTAACGCATATGCCAACCGGAATTGTGGTAACCTGCCAGGATGAAAAATCGCAGCTGAAAAACCTGGCGAAAGCGATGACCGAGCTTCGTACCCGGATTTACAATATGGAATACCAGAAATACATCGACGAGATTTCGTCGAAACGTAAAACCATGGTTTCCACCGGCGACCGTTCGGCAAAAATCCGCACCTACAACTGGCCGCAGGGACGTGTTACCGATCATCGTATTAACCTGACGCTGTACAACCTGCAGGCAATCATTGGTGGTGAAATTGATGAAATCATCGAAAAACTAATGATTGAAGAAAATGCTGAAAAACTAAAAGAAGCAGCTATTTAATTACAATAACGAGATCATAGTCAAATGCTTCTGTGATTTCAATTTAAATGTCATGAATCAACAACAACTTTTTGAGCAAATCCAAAAGAAACGCAGTTTTCTTTGCGTGGGCCTTGATACTGATATCCAGAAAATTCCCCAACATTTAATGGAAACGTCGGATCCGGTTTTTTCTTTCAATAAAGAAATAATTGATGCAACGGCTGAATTTACAGTGGCTTATAAACCCAACCTGGCTTTTTATGAAAGTTCGGGTTCAAAAGGAATGATGAGCCTGGAGAAAACAGTTTCCTACATCAAACAGAAATACCCGCGCATTTTTCTGATTGCCGATGCCAAACGTGGCGATATCGGAAATACATCGAACCTGTATGCACGAGCGTTTTTCGGAAAACAGAATTACGATGCGGTCACCGTGGCTCCCTACATGGGAGAAGATTCTGTAAAACCGTTTATGACTTACCCAGATAAATGGGTGATTTTGCTGGCATTGACTTCGAACAAGGGAGCTTTTGATTTTCAGTTTATTGAAGACAAAGAAACCGGTGATAAACTGTTTGAGACCGTGCTGAAAAAGTCGCAGGAGTGGGGAAGTGAAGAAAACCTGATGTATGTAGTGGGCGCTACAAAAGCTGAAAAACTAAAGGAAATCCGTGAGATTGTTCCGAATCATTTTTTGCTGGTCCCGGGTGTTGGAGCACAGGGTGGCAGTTTGCAGGAAGTGGCCCACAACGGCTTAAACCCAAAATGTGGGTTGCTGGTAAACTCTTCGCGGGGAATTATTTATGCTTCCAATGATGTTGATTTTGCTGAAAAGGCAAGAGACGCAGCCAAACAGGTCCAGCAGGAAATGGAAGCTCTTTTGAAAGAGGCAAATCTGATTTAAAACATTCCATAATGTATATAAAAGAGGCTGTCCAAAAAGTAAAATTGGACAGCCTTTGTTTTTGTTATCCCTTTAAGAATTGTATCTTAAAGGCTGCAATGACAACGAAACCAAACGTACGATTTAAAGCGGTTACTT
>JBKEDN010000080.1:0-23827 GCA_047975435.1 Draconibacterium sp.
TGTCGTGTCAAACGTGTTTTATCACGACGTCATGCTGAATTCATTTCAGCATCTTTGCTCAAAATGCAGATTCCGAAATAAATTCGGAATGACGGTACGTCAATTTAAAGTTGACACGACAGTAGTAATAGCGGGCTATTTCAAAGAATTTTAAATATGAAGATGGCGTGAGAAGAACTTTCCCTTCGGACTTTGCTCTTTTTCGTCTGTCGTATTTTCTAAAAAGTTATTTCGGACGGCCGTTTTTCTTTTCCAGATAAGCAGAGGTTCAGAAAAAAGCTTTTCTTACTTTTTAGGAGTGAAGTTTGGGTGTAATTTTAATTAAACGAAACAACACCGGATGTTGAGAATATAAAAAGAGAAAGCACCCTGCTTAAATATTGAGTGCTTTCGTTAATGTCTGTTTCTTATCCGAGTGTTGCAACCATTACCGCTTTTATGGTGTGCATTCTGTTTTCTGCTTCGTCGAATACCGCCGAGGCCGGACTTTCAAATACCTCTTCGCTAACTTCCATCGCCTCAATTCCAAATCTTTTGTAGATTTCTTCTCCCAGCTTGGTGTCGCGGTTGTGAAATGCAGGCAGGCAATGCAGAAACTTCACTTTCGGGTTTCCGGTAAGCTCCATTGTTTTTTTGTTGATCTGGTAAGGAAGAAGCAGTTTTATTCGTTCGGCCCAAACATCGTCCGGTTCACCCATCGATACCCAAACGTCGGTGTAAAGAAAATCACAGTCTTTCACAGCTTCTTCTAACTTGTCAGTTACTACGATTTTTGCACCGGTTTCTCTGGCAATTTCTTTGCATTGTTCCTGAAGTTCTGTAGTAGGCTGGCAAGCTGCCGGGGCTGCTGCCCTGAAATCCATTCCGAGTTTGGCTGCCCCAACCATCAGCGAATTTCCCATATTATTGCGGGCATCGCCCAGATAGCAGAATTTTATTTCCGACAATGGTTTGTCAGAATGCTCTTTCATCGTCAAAAAATCAGCCAGTATTTGCGTTGGGTGAAACTCGTTGGTTAGTCCGTTCCAAACCGGTACTCCGGCATATTTTCCCAGTTCTTCCACAATTTTTTGGCCGAAACCACGGTATTCAATTCCGTCGTACATACGCCCCAAAACCCGTGCAGTATCTTTCATCGATTCTTTGTACCCAATTTGTGATCCCGAAGGCCCGAGGTAAGTTACATTTGCTCCCTGGTCGTATGCTGCTACTTCAAAAGCACAACGGGTGCGTGTAGAAGATTTTTCGAAAATCAGAGCAATATTTTTTCCTTTTAGATACTGTTGTTCCTGTCCCGAGTTTTTGTCGTTCTTCAGTTGAGAGGAAAGGGTGATGAGGTAATGGATTTCTTCGGGGGTAAAATCGAGTAATTTCAGAAAATTACGGTTTTTCAGATTGGTCATTTTATTCATTGTTTGATTATTTCAGCAATATTTAATCGTACTCCATGGTAATTTTTGAACCGTACGAGCGGTCTTCAAGCCTGGTTGCCTCGGTGATCACGCTTTTACTCCCGCCATTCTTTATAAAATGAAGACAGGCACGTATTTTGGGTTCCATCGATCCTTCAGCAAAAGTACCATTTTCAAGGTGTTTTATGGTATCTGCATAATTCAAAAATTCGAGCTTTTCCTGCGTTGGCAGGCCATAATCTTTGTAAATAAACGGTACATCGGTTAAAATGTATAGCTCGTTGGCATTAATGTTTACAGCCAGCAGGCTCGATGCCATATCTTTATCAATAACTGCATCCAGGGTACAAATGTCTTTCTCTTCGTCAAAATACACCGGAATTCCACCACCACCTGCAGCAATAACTATATTACCAGCGCGGGTTAGCATCTCAATCATTTCTTTGTTAACAATATTAACCGGCATGGGCGATGGAACCACCCTACGGTAACCTCCCGCTACTTTTCCGGTAGTTTTAAAGGTCCAGCCTTTTTCCCGAGTAAGAGCATCAGCCGCTTCTTTTTGATAGATTTTACCAATCCTTTTGGTTGGATTTTTAAATGCCGGATCATCTGGTTTTACTTCCACTAAAGTTATTAGTGTCACAATATTTTTATCGATATCGTGTTTTCGAAGAATGTTCCGAAGCATCCGCTCAAGCATGTACCCGATTCCTCCCTGTGAATCAGCAACACATACATCGAGCGGCATAGCTGCAATATTATAGAGCTGTTCGCCTGCGTCGTTTCGCATCAGAATATTTCCGACCTGTGGGCCATTTCCATGCGTGATTACCAGGTCGTATCCATCTTTAATCAGATAAATGAGATTTTCGAGTGTGTCGGTCGAGTTCTTTTCCTGCTGTTCGATAGTCCCTTCTTCTGAATCCCTAAGCAGCGCATTGCCTCCAAGCGCTACTACTGCCAGTTTTTTCATCTTAATCCCGGTTTAGTTAAACAATCCCTGCTTTTGTTACTGATTACAAACAAATAATCCTTATTGGTAAACTTAGAAAAAGGACTGCAAAATAAACCTGCCGGATGTTACGTTTTTTGCTTGGTTTGGTATATTATACAACAGCCGGTACTTCGGGTAAATTTAAAATTGAAAAACAGGTTGTTTTCATACTTATAAATTCAAATTGCAGATGGTTATTTTGTTAACAGTTTGATCTTAATATGATTTGTTTTTTGTGGAAAAAAGGAAAGGGGACGGCTGATAATTTTAACTAAATTTGCACACAATTGAAAAAAAGACTCCATGGCATTTAGACGAAAAAAGTCTTCAAAATCAAAAGCAAAAACAAAATCTGCGGGCAAGAAGAAATTTTGGTTCAGGAACGAGAAATTTCATTTTATTCTCGGAATCTTTCTTTTGAGTTTTTCAGCATTCCTGTTAATCTCATTTGTTTCGTTTCTTTTTTATGGTGCTGCCGACCAAAGTATTATGGACGCTCCATGGAAAGAATTTTTATTCGATTCTTCCAAAAATGTAAAAAACAGTGGGATGAAAGTGGGGGCACTGCTTTCGGAGAAAATCATTAACGGAGGATTTGGACTGGCTTCGTTCCTTTTTATTTATATGATTGCGTTGACAGGCTTAAAAATTATTGGTCGGAATATTACACACTATCGCCGCAATATACTCGATAGTTTACTTATTATTTTGTGGCTTTCGCTGATGCTCGGTTTTATTTTCAACAAAACAAGTGCTGATGCATTTATTTATCCGGGTGGCCATTACGGATTTATTTTGAGCAACTGGCTGCGATCGTTGGTAGGTATAGTGGGGATGGCGCTCATTTTGCTCATTACCGGCTTGGTTTACGTGGTAGTGCGTTTCGATAAGGCTTACGAATTCCTTAAAAAGCTGATGAAACACAAGGCAAAAGAAAAACCTTTAGCCGATCAGAAAGAAGCCGAGGACGATCTGGAACCCTTTGAAGAGGAAAAGGAAGATGAAATAGTTGGGGAAGATGATATTTCTACCGTGATTGATGAAGACGATGTGGTTCGGGCTATTTTTGAGCCCGATGGTGATGAGGACTTCGAAATTGAACAGGCAGATCAGGAAGAGGAAGTGCTTGAAGAAACTACCCAGGAAGGTCCGGTAGAAAAAGACGATTTAAATCTACAGGTTGCCCCAAAAGTAGAGGAAGAAGAAGTTGATGAGATCGAGCCGGAAGAATTGGAAGATTATGATCCGACTTTAGACCTCGCCAGCTATAAATTTCCAACACTCGAACTACTTGAAGACCACAAATTTGATAATGCAGAGGTGAAGCAGGATGAATTGGTGGCCAACAAAAACCGGATTGTGGAAACACTGCGTCATTATAAGATCGAGATTACAAAAATACGGGCAACCATTGGCCCGACTATTACACTTTACGAGATTGTTCCGGCGCCGGGAGTTCGTATTTCCAAAATTAAAAACCTGGAAGACGACATTGCCCTGAGTTTGTCAGCACTGGGTATTCGTATTATTGCGCCTATTCCGGGACGCGGAACAATTGGTATTGAGGTGCCCAACCAGCATCCAGAAGTGGTTTCGATGCATTCGATTGTCCGTTCCAAAAAATTCCAGGAAAGTACGGCCGAGCTGCCTGTGGCTATGGGTAAAACCATTTCGAACGAAACCTATATGTTTGACCTGGCCAAAATGCCACACATTTTGGTGGCCGGCGCTACCGGGCAGGGTAAATCGGTGGGGGTGAATGTGATCATCACTTCCTTGCTGTATAAAAAGCACCCGTCTCAGCTTAAGTTCGTTTTTATCGACCCGAAAAAAGTGGAATTGAACATCTATTCGGTGATCGAAAAACATTATCTGGCAAAACTTCCGGATACGGAGGAGCCGGTAATTACCGATATTCAGAAAGTAAAAAATACGCTGAATTCAGTAAACATTGAAATGGATGCGCGCTACGATCTGTTGAAAGCAGCGCATGCCCGAAACATAAAAGAATACAACAAGAAATTTATCAGCCGGCGTTTGAACCCTGAAAAAGGGCACAAATACATGCCTTACATTGTTGTAATTATTGACGAGTTTGCCGATTTGATAATGACTGCCGGTAAGGAAATTGAACTACCGATTGCGCGCATTGCACAGTTGGCACGTGCCGTGGGAATTCATATGATTATTGCCACCCAGCGTCCTTCTACCAATATTATTACGGGTGTTATCAAGGCCAACTTCCCGGCGAGGATTGCTTTTAAAGTGGCTTCCATGATCGACTCCCGTACTATTTTAGATACTCCGGGTGCTAACCAGTTAATAGGAAAAGGGGATATGCTGATTGCCTCCGGAAGTGAAATTACGCGTGTTCAGTGTGCCTTTGTTGATACTCCCGAAGTAGAAAAAATATGTTCTTTTATTGGCGACCAGCGTGGTTATCCAACGGCCTTTTTGCTGCCTGAGTATGTGGGTGATGATGAACCCGGTCCGGGAGAAGTTGACCTTGGCAACCGCGACGATTTATTTGATGATGCAGCCCGTGTGGTAGTGATGAACCAGATGGGATCGACTTCCATGATCCAGCGCCGCTTTTCGATTGGGTACAATCGGGCAGGCCGTTTGATGGATCAACTGGAAGCTGCCGGAATTGTTGGCCCGAGCGAAGGAAGCAAGGCCCGGCAGGTACTGATTGCAGATGAATACAGTTTGGAACAATTATTGAATAATTTATAGACAAAATTTTATACATAAGATGAAGAAAAGATGGGGGATGGTAGTTGCCATCGTTTTTGCAACTGCAGTTACAGTATGTGCCCAAACCGACACCAAAGCAAAAGAAATACTTGACCAGGTAAGTGCTAAAACAAAAACATTTACCAGTATGCAGGCCGATTTTGTTTTTTCTATGGTGAACAAGGAAATGGACATCAACGAGCAAAATGAAGGAACGATAAAAGTTAAAGGCCAAAAGTACATGGTAAGTTTGCCGGGTGCAGGTGTTGAAATTTATTCAAACGGAGAAACCATTTGGAATTATATGGAAGACGGCAACCAGGTGACGGTGACAAGTGTGGAAGATTCGGGAAGCGAGCTGATGGATCCCTCTTCCATTTTCAGTATTTACGAACGTGGTTTTCGGTCAAAATTTATTGCAGAAAAGAAAGAAGGTGCCAAAACCCTTTATCAGATCGAACTTTATCCGGATTCGGACGAATTTCAGGTAGAAAAAATCGAAGTTTTTATCGATAAAGCTACAATGATGCTAAACTCAGCCGTATTGCACGGAACCGATGACAACGAGTATGGAATAGTAGTAAAGAAACTGGATACCAACAAGAGTTTTGCTGACGCTGACTTTGTTTTCGATAAAAGTAAACACGAAGATGTGGAAGAAATTGATTTAAGATAGAGGCTGTGATTTCACAGCTTTTTTTGTTATTATCAGATACAGCCGCAAACAAAACCATCGGCAAGGCTGTCGAGAACAGCTTTTTCTTCTTGTTGCTCAGCATCGGTACCTTTACATTTTTTGCATACAGGTAGGTTTACCATTGTATTAATGGTAGATGTTTCGGGTGTTACCGATTCTTTGCAGACAAAACAAGTTTTATTTAGTGGTTTCATCTGGATAAAATTTAAGTTTGTTTAATTGTTTTAAATATGTGACAGCAAAAATATGAAACAAGGTGAAACCTTACCAGTTATGGCAGATAATTTAAATTATATATGTAATCTTGTCGGGCAAACGACAATAAATGCGGATGGCACGATTATTATGAATAGTCTCTAAGTTTAACAATAGTTTTTTTAGCCTGTACATTTATTTAAATTTGCGGTGCTTTATTTTTTAAGATCAATAAGAAACAACATGGCATTTGTAACAAAGATTCTGGGAAAAATTCTCGGAAATAAATCAGAAAGAGATATAAAAGAGATTACTCCGGTTGTCAACCTAATCAAAGAAGAATTTGAACGAATTACAAAGCTTAGTAATGACGGTCTGAGGGCAGAAACAGAAAAGCTAAAAGGTATTATTGCCGAGCGTGTGAAGCCCGAAGAAGATGAAATTGCAGCTTTAAAAATTGAAGTTGAGGAAGTTGATATTCAGGATAGCGAAAAAATTTACGAACGGATTGATAAACTGGAAGAAAAAATAGATGAGAAACTCGAAGAAGTTTTAAAGGAAATTCTTCCTACAGCTTTTGCGGTTGTAAAAGATACAGCCCGGCGTTTTGCCGAGAATCCGGAACTGGAAGTGACCGCCAATGATTTTGATAAAGATTTGGCTGCCAAACGCGACAGCATAAACATAGAGGGTGATAAAGCAATCTGGAACAGCACCTGGCTGGCCGGAGGAAACCCAACCACCTGGAACATGATACATTACGATGTGCAGCTAATTGGTGGGGTAGTACTGCACCAGGGAAATATTGCAGAGATGGCAACCGGTGAGGGAAAAACGCTGGTGGCTACTTTACCTGTGTTCTTAAATGCTTTAACCCGAAAAGGGGTGCATGTGGTTACAGTAAACGATTACCTGTCGAAACGTGACGCCGAGTGGATGGGCCCGATTTATGAATTTCATGGCTTATCGGTTGATTGTATCGATAAGCACCAGCCAAACTCGGAGGCACGCAGAAAAGCCTACAACGCAGATGTTACTTTCGGAACGAATAATGAATTTGGCTTCGATTACCTGCGCGACAACATGGCCATTAATCCAGAGGATCTGGTACAGCGTAAACATCAGTACGCGATTGTGGATGAGGTGGACTCCGTTTTGATTGACGACGCCCGTACACCGCTGATTATTTCCGGGCCGGTTCCGAAAGGTGAAAACCAACAGTTTGAAGAGTTGAAAGCATATGTTGAAAGGCTTTATAAAACACAGCGCGATCTGGTAAATAAAATTTTTATTGATGCCAAACGATTGCTTACCAAACCTAATGCAACTAACGACGAAAAGAAAGAAGGCGGGCTGTTGCTGCTCCGTGCACACAAAGGTTTACCTAAAAATAAATCGCTGATTAAATTCCTGAGTGAAGAGGGAATGCGGGCTGTTCTTCAGAAAACAGAGAACTTCTACATGCAGGAGAACAGCAAAAACATGCACATTGTAACCGATCCGCTATATTTCATTATTGATGAAAAACAAAATTCAGTCGAGCTGACTGATATCGGTATCGATCTTATTTCGCAGGGAATGGATGATCCGGAATTTTTCGTATTGCCGGATATGGGAAGTCGCATGGCTGAGTTGGAAAACAAAGGCCTTGTGCCCGATGCTTTACAGGAAGAAAAGGATAAATTATTACAGGATTATGCCGTAAAATCAGAACGTGTCCATACAATCAACCAATTGTTCAAAGCCTACACCATGTTTGAACGTGATGTGGAATACGTAGTTATCGATAATAAGGTAAAAATTGTTGATGAGCAAACCGGCCGTATTATGGAAGGCCGTCGTTATTCCGACGGATTACACCAGGCTATTGAAGCAAAAGAACAGGTAAAAGTGGAGGCTGCAACCCAAACCTTCGCTACTATCACGCTTCAGAACTATTTCAGAATGTACCATAAACTGGCCGGTATGACCGGTACTGCTGAAACTGAAGCAGGTGAACTCTGGGATATCTATAAATTGGAGGTGGTTGTAATTCCTACCAACCGGCCAATTGTTCGTGCCGACTACCAGGATTTAGTGTACAAAACAAAACGTGAAAAATACAATGCGGTTACCGACGAAATTGTAAAACTACACAATGCCGGAAGACCGGTGCTGGTAGGTACAACCTCGGTTGAGATTTCGGAACTGTTGAGCCGTATGTTGAAAATAAAAGGTATTCAGCACAATGTGCTGAATGCCAAATTACATGCCCGCGAAGCTGATATTGTTGCTGAAGCAGGTAAAAAAGGAACCGTTACCATTGCAACCAATATGGCTGGTCGTGGTACCGATATTAAGCTGACAGATGAAGTGAAAGCTGCTGGCGGTTTGGCGATTATAGGAACTGAGCGTCACGATTCACGTCGTGTTGACCGCCAGTTGCGTGGTCGTGCCGGTCGTCAGGGAGATCCGGGATCTTCACAGTTCTATGTTTCTTTGGAAGACGATTTGATGCGTCTGTTTGGCTCCGATCGTATTTCGGGTGTAATGGACCGCCTGGGATTGGAGGAAGGCGAAGTGATTCAGCATTCGATGATTTCAAAATCGATTGAACGTGCTCAGAAAAAAGTAGAAGAAAACAACTTTGGTATTCGTAAGCGACTGCTTGAATACGACGATGTAATGAACTCGCAGCGTGAAGTAGTTTACAAAAAGCGCCGGCATGCATTGTTTGGTGAGCGACTGGAAGTGGATGTTTTGAACATGATGTACGATTCGGTAGAAGAAATTGTTAGCCAGTACCACGGTTCCGATCTTTTCGACGATTACAACATGGAGTTAATGCGGCTATTGTCGATGGAATCGCCTGTAAACGAAGAAGAATTTAAAAAGCTGAATGCAAAAGAAGTAACTGATCGTATTTACGAGAAAATGATCAGCAGTTACAACCGGAAAGTTGACGGAATTTCAAAACAGGCTTTCCCAGTTATTAAAAATGTATATGAAACCAAAAAAGAGGTTTACAGAAACATTGTAGTTCCGATTACCGATGGGAAACGAATTTTTCAAATTGTTTGTAACCTCGAAAAAGCCTATAATAACAAAGGAAAAGAGCTGGTAAAATCATATCAGAAACAGATTGTATTGAACACCATCGACGAAGGTTGGAAAGAGCAACTGCGTGAAATGGATGACTTGAAGCAATCTGTTCAGAATGCTACTTACGAACAGAAAGATCCTCTGTTGATCTACAAATTTGAATCGTTTAACCTTTTCAAAGAACTGATCAATAAAGTAAACAAGCAGGTAGTTTCAACACTGATGAAAGGACAGATTCCGATTCAGAATCCGGATCAGGTGAGGGAAGCGGAAACAAGAAAGCGGACAGATATGAGCCGTTACCGGACACAAAAATCAGAACTTCCGGGAGTTGATAACCCAATGGAAGGAGCCAATACCCAAACCCAGGAACGGGCCAAACCTCAGCCGGTAACGGTTGAAAAACGTGTAGGACGCAATGATCCATGCCCGTGTGGAAGCGGAAAAAAATACAAACAATGCCACGGAAGAGGCGAAGCATAAACTAAAGAACTGAACGCGAAATGATGTGTATTTTAAATTTTATTCATTGGAATGTTGATCCCGAAATATTTCATTTAGGATCATTATCTGTTCGTTGGTACGGACTGTTATTTGCCGGAGGTTTTTTAATCGGGTATTCGATTGGAGAGCGAATGCTGAAATCTGAAAATGTTAGCCAAAAATGGATTGACAGCCTGTTTTTTTACATGATAATTGCTACTGTGGTAGGCGCACGTTTAGGGCATGTGTTTTTTTACGGCTGGGATTATTATTCTCAGCATCCGGGCGAAATTATTAAGGTTTGGCATGGCGGATTGGCAAGTCATGGCGGTGCCATCGGAATACTGATTGCTTTATTTATTCATTCTCGGCTTGTAACAAAGCGAACCATGCTTTGGTCGCTCGACCGCATAGTTGTTCCAACAGCGTTGGTTGCTGCTTTTATTCGCACCGGAAACCTGATGAATTCAGAAATTTACGGTATTCAGACTTCTTTGCCCTGGGGATTTGAATTTATAAGAGACCCTGAGTGGCATAAACCTATATCTCAAGGAGGTTCCGGAGGTTTACCTGTTCATCCGACACAGATATATGAAGCCCTGGCTTATTTAATTTCATTTGGGATATTAATGTTTTTGTATAAGAAAACCAGCGCCAAAAATCGACCCGGATTATTGATGGGAGCCTTCTTTATTTTAATATTTACAGCAAGATTCTTTATCGAATTTATCAAAAATGACCAGGAAGCTTTTGAAGCAGGCATGCTGTTAAATATGGGGCAATGGCTAAGTATTCCGTTTGTACTTACAGGGGTGTTTTTGGTTATTCGGGCAATAAAAAAACCGGAAGTCATATTTAACAATCGGTAATAATTATTTGTTAATATTGAATAAAATACAATTAAGTGTTTTGTTGCGACGAATAAAAAAGATTTATTTTGCACAATATTCAGAAATTTCAGGATTATGGTAGAAGTAGGAAAATATAAAATGGTGACGTTGACATACGACTTACGTATTGACGACGAAAATGGAGAATTGGTTGAGAGTGCTACACTCGAAAATCCATTACAGTTTCTTTACGGAGCTGGTGTTATGCTCCCAAAATTTGAAACAGGTTTGGCAGGTTTAAAACAAGACGACCCGTTTGAAATTAAACTTGGCAGTACCGATGCTTACGGCGAAGTAAATAACGATGCAGTTGTTGAATTACCAAGAAGTGTTTTTCTGGTAAACGGTGAATTCGATTCAGAACTGATTCAGGTTGGAAATACCGTTCCAATGATGAGCAGCAATGGTCAGCGGCTGAATGGACTGGTACTTGAAGTGAGCGATGAAACCGTTAAAATGGATTTCAATCATCCACTGGCCGGAGAAGACCTTTTCTTCACCGGTAAAGTTGTTGAAGTGCGTGAAGCTTCTGATGAAGAAGTTGCACAAATTCTTTCAGGTGGTGGAAGCTGTGGCTGCGGAAGTCATGACGATGGAGGTTGTGGCTCGGGAAGCTGTGGAACTGAAAGCGGTGGCGGATGTGGCTGCGGATGCTAAGATAGTTTTCAGAATTAGATCAATTTAATATCTTTAACCCTGTTTTCTTAACACGTGTAGGAAAACAGGGTTTTTTGCATGACAGTATGAATACATTTGGACATTTATTTCGCTTAACATCGTTTGGGGAATCTCACGGAAGGGGAATCGGTGGTATTATCGACGGTTGCCCTGCAGGGTTGGAAATCAACGTAGAATTAATTCAAAAAGATTTGGCGCGGAGAAAACCGGGCCAGTCAAAAATTACCACCCAACGTAAGGAGCCCGACCAGGTTGAGTTTCTGTCGGGTATTTTTGAAGGGAAAACCCAAGGGACTCCCATTGCCTTTGCGGTGTGGAATAAAGACCAGCATTCTAACGACTACAACGATCTGAAAGATGTTTTTCGTCCATCTCATGCTGATTATACCTACATCCAGAAATATGGAACCCGCGATCATCGGGGAGGTGGCAGATCTTCTGCACGTGAAACCATTGCCCGCGTAGTTGCTGGTGCCATCGCCAAACAAGTTCTGGCAAAAGCAGGAGTACATATTCAGGCTTTTGTTTCACAGGTGGGTGAAGTACAGTTAAATAAATCATACCTCGATCTCGATCTCTCAAAAACAGAAGATAATATTGTTCGCTGTCCTGATCCGGAGGTGGCAGAAGAAATGATAGCACGTATTGTTAAGGCCGGAAAAGACCACGATACCGTAGGCGGTGTAATAACGGGTGTTGCCACCGGAGTTCCGGCAGGTTGGGGAGAACCCGTTTTTAATAAACTTCATGCAGACCTTGGATTTTCAATGCTTGGGATTAATGCCGTAAAGGGTTTTGAATACGGTTCCGGATTTGAAGGAACAAAACTCAGTGGATCGGAACACAACGATATTTTTATTAAAACAGAAAGTGGTATCCGAACAAAAACAAACAATTCTGGAGGTATCCAGGGAGGTATCTCTAACGGAGAAGATATTTATTTCAAAGTAGCCTTTAAACCCATTGCTACATTATTAAAAGAACAACATACAGTCGATAAATCCAATCAGGAAACAACGATCAATCCAAAAGGACGACATGATCCCTGTGTGTTGCCACGCGCAGTACCAATTGTTGAAGCAATGGCTGCCCTTGTTTTAGTTGACCACTATTTACTGAATAAAATAAATAAATAATTATGCCCAGAAGAAAAAGAAACAGGAGGATTCAGGTTCCACCGGTAATTAAGGGAATGTCAGTTTACGGTGTTCGTGGACGAAAATCGAACGAGGTAATACTTCATTTGGAAGAATATGAGGCGATTCGTTTACTCGATTATCAAAATCTGACACAGGAAGAAGCAGCGGTATATATGGACGTTTCACGCCCTACTTTAACGCGTATTTATGAAGAAGCACGTCATAAAGTTGCCACTTCGTTTGTGGAAGGGAGAGACCTTATTTTTAGGGGCGGAGACGTTTACTTCGATAAAAACTGGTTTAAATGCAATGCTTGTAAGGCCAGTTTCAGTGACTATTCCGACGAAGTGAAAAACTGTCCGGTGTGTAGTTCTGATGATATCATTTCTTTAAACGAATATTTTTCGGATTAATATAAAGAAAAACCTCCGGCTCAACAGCCGGAGGTACCCAATTAAGTTGTGATAAAACCAGAGCCCTAGTACACTAGGATCAAGTGCAATTTACAACGAATTCCCTTTCATGTCAATACCAATACTGCTTAATAAGAGAGCTTTTACTCTTTTATATTTGTAAAAAATCGTGTAACCCTTTATTCGCCTAACTTCCACAGCTTAGAATAATTCAAAATAATTTTTATTTTTTTTTGATGCTCCCATAATTTGTTGTTGTAGTTTATCATATATATTTGTGCGTTAAATACTTAGCCCGAATTCAGTGTGCTTAATTTTTTTGTGGTTGTTAAGTGTCAGTTTGTGATTGGGTTACAAAAATTTGATTGAAAATTGAAAAATATATCTGAAACGAGTATAAGAAAATCCCTCAACAAATACAGATAATTATAATCCTGGGAGTTCTCACGAGTGCCTGGGGTATCAATAAAAATTAAACCGATGAAACGAGTCCCGAGCACTCGGGACGAGTTACATCTTATACCACAATAAATAATTTTAATAAGATGAAAATAAGAAAGCTTTTAAGAATACTTCACCGCGATTTAGGTTATTTTATTGTTGGAATGACAGTTGTTTATGCCTTGTCTGGTATATTTCTGAATCATAGGCACGATTTTAATCCTGATTATAAAATCATAACAGAAGATTTCCGTTTCACGGTTCAACAAAATGATAGTTATAGTGCGGATGACATCAGAAACATTTTAGCAGATTTGCCTTATGAAATAACATATAAAAAGCACTATATAAATAACGATGGGGTGATAAAGGTATTTATTGAAAGTGGAGAAGCAATACTGGATCCGGATACCCATGAAGGCCGTTTTCAGTATTTACAACGACGGCCGTTAATTTTTGAAATGAACAAACTGCACCGGGCTACACTTGGAACTACCTGGAAATGGGGAAGTGATATTATGGCAGGTATTCTGTTGTTTGTAGCCGTTTCCGGGTTATTTTTACTAAAAGGTAAACGCAGTTTTACCCGATGGGGCTGGTGGTTGACCATTGCAGGTTTTATTGTACCTTTGATTTTTGCAATTTTATACATTTAACCAAAAATAACTAACGAATGAAAAAAGTCGCGATGTTTTCTATGTTGGCATTAGTGCTTTTTGCTTGCGGACAGCCGGGCAAAAAGACGTCAGATAAAACAGAAGCAGTGTCAAAAGCAGCGGTGATACTGACCGTTGATGAAGTGTTGAAACAGGCTCCTGAACTGGCAGATAAAGAAGTAGTTGTTAAAGGAACTGTTTTTCATGTTTGTAAAGAAGGTGGTGAACGCTGTTTTTTAATGGGGAGTAACGAAGATATGAGTATTCGTATTGAAGCCGGGGAGAAAATAGGTGCTTTTACCCAGGAACAAATGGGAAGCGAGCTTGAAATTACAGGTATTTTGAAAGAAGTTAAAACCGAAGCCGATGCCCACAATCCGGGTGCGGAGCATGGACATGCAGAAACGAGTGAGGACTCAGAATCGGCTGATGCACATCAGGTTATTGCTGAAAATCAGGCTACAGCTGAGCGGGTATTTTTTATAGAAGGATTGAAAGTGAAAGAACTTTAGGAATTCTGTTGAAAATAGATACCGGGAGAGCATTTACTGTTCTCCCTTTTTAATTTTATCAGCCGGAATAAAATCGAGCGATACCGAATTCACACAGTGCCGGGTATTTTTTTGCGTAAAACCTTCACCATAAAATACATGCCCCAAATGTGCCCCGCAGTGTGCACAGGTAATTTCTGTCCTTCTGCCATCGGCATCTACCGATTTATGTACAGATCCTTTTATCTCATCGTCGAAACTTGGCCAGCCGCAATGTGCTTCAAATTTATCCGACGAACGATAAAGCGGCGTTCCGCAGCGTTTGCAAACATAAACACCGGTTTCTTTAAAATCGTAGTATTTCCCGGTAAACGGGCGTTCTGTGCCTTTTTCAACAATTACAAAATGTTCAAAATCTGTTAATTTCTTAAATTTCATGGCTTTGTTTTTATTCACATTCGTTGAATCGGTTGCCTGTGCGAAGGCACTTAATCCAGCGAATATTGATAGTAAAATCAGAAGTATCTTCATAGTCTTAAAACATTTTTGCAATCACTAAAGTTTAAATGTTTCTTCATTGAACTCAAATGAATTTATCAAATAGCTTTTTTAATTTTGGCCCATTAACAATTTTAAAATGGAAATACCCGTAATTTACCAGGACGAGCACCTGATTGTAGTAAATAAACCTGTTGATTTGCCGGTTCATAAAAATGATTTTATGCCACACGATGCAGATTATCTTACAAAGTTAATCGGTGATATAACGGGGCAGTGGATTTATAATGTTCACCGGCTCGATTCAAAAACATCGGGGGTTATTGTGTTGGCTTTATCAAAGGAAGTGGCGCACGAACTCACGCTAATGTTCGAACGCAAAGAAGTTCAAAAAACATATTATGCAATTGTTCAGGGAGAGCCGGGTGACGGGACGTTTGACCGTAAAGTATTGGTGAAGAAAAAATCGAAGTTTAAAAAGCCTGCGTTTACACATTATAAAACCCTCAAAACCATTCAAACAGATCTGTCTTATGGTGAAAAGCAGGATATAAAACTTAGTTTCGTAGAGATTGCTCCTGAAACAGGACGTTGGCACCAGTTAAGACAACACTTTGCCCAGTACCATTGCGATATTTTGGGAGATTCCCATCACGGTGATTTTACATTGAATAAAATGGTAACCGAGCGAACCGGAGTGAAAAGATTATTTCTTCATGCCGGGAAACTTGTATTTGTACATCCCGTGAGTAAACAACAAATGGTATTTGAAGCCGAAACACCCGGTGTTTTTCAGCAAATACTGGATGAACTGAAAGTTGAAATTTAATGGTTTGTAAAAGGTCCGGAAATCATTGAATCCCGGGCCTCTTACTTTTTTGAGTAAAACACAACACTAATTGTTAAAGAACTTCTGTTTGTGTTTGTCAGCCAGTTGAAGCAGATGTTCAACAACTTCCGGATGCTGGTCAAGTACGTTGGTTGTTTCATACGGATCGTTTTCCATGTCAAACAACGAAAGATCGATATGCGCCTGTTTGTATTTCCCTGGCATTCCGTCTTTTCCTTTTATCTCAGTCATGGTTCGGTAATTGTATGGCAGATGTAATTTCCATTTCCCATCGCCACTCATAATTGCCTGAAATTCTTTGTTGTTGGTAAAAGCATAATACTCGTGGGGGTTTACTGCATCTTGTTTATCCGAAATAAGGTCCCAAACATTTTTACCGTCAATTTCGGTTTGAGGAAGCGGAACCTGTGTAAGATAGCAAAGTGTTGGTAACAAATCGATGGTCATCAATGCTTTTGTTGATGATTTATTCCCTTCCAACAGTGCCGGATATTTTATAATGGTTGCCGAGCGGGTACCGCCGTCAAAGGTAGTTCCTTTTGCTTCCCGAAACGGAGTTGTACCGGCATGGTTTCCATACGAAATCCACGGGCCGTTATCCGAAGAGAATACCACGATCGTGTTTTCGGCCAGTCCGTTTTCTTTAAGTGCTTTGTTTATTTCTCCCACCGACCAGTCGAGTTCGGTAATTACGTCACCATATAAACCAACACCTGATTTTCCTTTAAAATCCGGGCTGCAAAACAATGGGACGTGCGACATGGAGTGGGGGACATAAAGGAAAAACGGTTCGTCTTTGTGCCGGTTAATAAAATCAACAGCATGCTCAGTGTACCACTTGGTAAGGTATTGCTGATCCGATGAATCCACATCTTCGATCGTTACTTTTCCATTTTCCCAGAATTGCAGTGGATATTTTCCCCAGTATTCAGGACTTTCCGGATGGTGTTTCCACATGTCGTTGGAATACATTAACCCGCACGATTCATCAAATCCACGGTTTTGAGGCCGGGTTGCTTCCTGGTCGCCAATGTGCCATTTCCCGAAAACCCCCGTTTTGTAACCGGCAGCTTTAAACACTTCACCAATTGTCGGGAACTTCGGATCCAGTCCTCGTTCTTTCGGGCCATGTGCCCCAAAAACCTTTGTCCTTCCCGGATAACAGCCAGATAACAAGGCAGATCTTGAGGCAGAACAAATTGCTTGTGGAACGTAAAAGTTTTTGAATGAAACCCCTTCTTCTGCCAGTGTTTTTACGTTTGGAGTTTCAATAAAAAGATTGCCAAAGGGCGAAAAATCATTGTAACCCGAGTCATCCAAAAAAATAATAACTACGTTGGGTTGTTTACTATTTTCCTGTTTTGCCGGTTTTTGATTGCAGGAAATAAAAAAAAGTGCGAAAACAAAGAGGCTTAAAAGGACTTGATTTTTCATTCGTTTATAATTATTTATTTTTTTTGTAACTCATGTAACTCGCATGCCTTTAATTCCCCGACTATATGTGACGGCTTTCTCATGCTCGTTCTTTTCGGTATTTTTAGTTTGCTTAAGCTTCAGTTTAATCAATATTTTATCGGGAATCTAAAATAGAACATATTCATGAAAGACTTTAGGAAAAAAATTAAAAGTTAATTTTGTTTTCAATCCATATTTTGCTGAAACTTGTGAAATGCATCCACAAGTGCAATTTTTAGACAGACAAATAATTTATAACTCTTTTATTATTTTTAATAATGAACTGGCTCACACTTAGCGTATTGTTATTGGGAGGACTGGCGATTTTTATGCACGGCATGACGGTTATGACTGAAGCGCTGAAGGTTGCTGCAGGAAACCGCATGAAAAGCTTTCTGCAATCGATGACCCGGAATCGTTGGACATCTTTATTGGCAGGCACCGGAATTACTGCTGTTATTCAATCTTCGTCAGTTACAACGGTACTTGCTGTTGGCTTTGTTTCTGCCGGTTTGTTAACATTTCAAAGTACTCTGGGGGTAATTCTGGGAGCCAATTTGGGAACAACAATCACAGCCCAGATTATTGCATTCAAAATTACGGGTGCTGCCTGGGCAATGGTTGCATTTGGATATTTGTTCAGTGTAGTTTTTGCAAAAAAATCATTCAGGGAAATCGGAACAATTATTTTAGGATTAGGCCTGGTGTTTCTCGGAATGAATGTAATGAGTGAAGCTACCGAACCCTTGAAATCGTATGAACCGTTTGTGAAAACGATGACAGGTTTGGATAATCACCTCTTGGGTATCCTTATCGGAACCATATTTACTGCTACTGTGCAGAGTTCGTCTGCAACAACCGGTGTTGTAATTATTCTGGCTTCGCAACAGCTTATTAATGTAGAAGCCGGTGTGTCAATTATTTTGGGTGCCAATATAGGAACTTGTGTTACGGCAGTTCTTTCAGCATTGGGAAAACCAAGGGCTGCCATGAGGGTGGCTGTTGCGCATGTATTTTTTAAGGTGGTTGGAGTATTGCTTTGGTTCGCATTTATTGATCAGTTAGCCGATTTGGTAAGCTACATCTCTCCGGCTGATAAAGCACGGCAGATCGCCAATGCACACACAATTTTTAATTGTGTCAATACTTTCGTTTTTATTTGGTTTGTTACACCGGTTTCAAAGCTGGTGCTGAAATTGGTTCCTGATCGCAAAAAAGACACACAAATTCTGTTTCCGGAACTTCATTCCTATTATCTCGATAATACTTCGATTGCAATCGATTTGGCTAACAAATCAATTTACAAGTTGGGAAAACGCACACTTGAAATTCTGGAGCAAGGTTTAAAACTTGCTTTTACGGGTACCGCAGGTCAATTGGCTTCTCTTCGGAAAAACGACACTATGATCGATAGGGGACATATTGAAATTCTGGAGTTCTTAAAGCAGGTTCAGGCAGAAAAATTACCGATAACAGAGGTGCAACGCCTCGAAAATATGGTGGAAGCGGTAAATGTACTTGAAATGTCGGCCGATTTAATTACAACACATTTGGTGGAAGCAGCTGAACACCGTATTACAATGGGATTTTGTACCAGCGAGGTAACAAAAGATAAACTTACCAATTTGTACAATGTTTCGGTTGATGCTTTTAAAGAAGCATTGAACAGGTACAATGGCGGGGAATCAGAAAAAAATGTAAATCTTGACAAAGAGGTATTCAAGAATAAATTTCAGGATGCACGTACTTATTTGTTGGGACGGCTGTCGGGTACCGATGAAGCAAGAATAGCGGTGTATCGATTTGAGTCAGAGGTGCTGGAAGCCATCAGGAGGTTACACGCATTGGCCAGAAGATTAGAAAGGAAAGCAGGATGACTTCTGTTCCATAGTACCCTGCTTTCCTAGTAGTTGAATTGTCAGCACTACTAACCTGAGTTCGACTTTAAAATATTTTCACAGAAAGTTATAATTGCGTCAGATTTGCATTTAAAATTATGCAGTAATAGCGGGCTATTTCAAAGAATTTTAAATGTAAAGATGGCGTGAGAAGAACTTTCCCTTCGGGCTTTGCTCTTTTTGCCATAAACTTCCCCCAATTTTCTCGTATTATCCCGATAGTGCTTCGAAAATCGGTAGAAAGTTTCTTGCTAAAAATAGCTAAAGCTGTGAGCCATTTTAAAATCGGACTCAGGTTACTACTTTCTAATTATCTTACTGGTATAAATATGGTCTTTTGCTTTTACCCTGATCAGATACATTCCGGAAGGCTGGTCACTCAGGTCGATTACATTAAATATTGAAGGAACATGATTTTCCTGAATTTTTACACCTACCGAATTATAAACCGCATACGAATCATTTTCACTTATCTCCATTAATTTCAGGTTTACAATATCCTGCGTTGGATTTGGATAAACCGAAACAAAGTTTTCATGAACAACTGTCATTGGATTTTCATCCGATGCCATTCCCTGCCCGGGAAGTATGCCAAACGATACGTTGTAGTCTTCTACCTCACCGTTAAAACCATCGTCACAAACTGTCGGGGCTTTACCGCTTTTCATTGATATCCTTAATCTGGTTGATCCGTTTGCATAGGATGGGATTGTGATAGATGAGCTCACACTTCCTTTATTATTATTGACAGCAAGCAATGTTTCGTCAGCATCTTCAAAATCTCCATCACCATTAACATCCACCCAGATTCTCCAGAAGTTTCGTACCGAATTATCTGACGGGAATAATTCTACATTAAAACGGGTGCCGGGAGAAAGGCTGACAATATCGCTTGAAAACGAGTAATTATCTGCACCCGATTGGGAAGAATAATCCCCAATAATAATTTTATTGATAAAGCAGCTTGAACTGTTTATGTTTTCAGGAGTGCAAAAACTTGCCTCACCTTGTGCCAGTACGGTTATTAAGCCGGGTTTGGTAAGAGTAGATGATCCCTGCGCATTACTAACTGTTAACGAAACATTGTAAACTCCGGGAGTATTGTATGTAATCCCTGGATTTTGGTAAGAACTGCTCGTTGTTGCCGCACCTGGGAAAGACCATGACCAACTGGTTGGGGCGTTGGCTGAAATATCAGAAAACTGAATGGTTTCACCCTCTGTAATGGTATAAACGTTTGCTGCAAAATCAGCGCTTGGAGGAAGAGGAATTGGTGGGGAGATAATAACGGTGTAATCTTCCACCTCTCCTGTAATCGCATTATCGCAAGCACCTGGAGTAGAAGAGGCCATTGCAACTCGCATCCGGGTTTTTAGTTCCATACCGGTAGGAATTGTTATTGTTCCGGTAACGGCAGATTTTGATTTTGATGGCTCAAAAACAATTTCATCATTGGTAAAAATGTAATCAGCATTAAAATCAATCCATACAACCCAATATTCGAAACCTGATCTTCCACTAAAGTCAGGAGTGAGTTGGATGAAATTTGATTTCCCTGCTTCCAGTCCGAAAGATTTGTTTGCAGAATAGTCTGCATAGCCACTTGATTCTGAAGAATATGAGTCGTCCGCAATCGTTACATTCGAGATCCATTGATCAGATGCATTGGCGATAGGTGTACAGTACTCCGCTTGTGCTTTTTCAACCAGAATATAGTCTTCCATTGTTTTAGTATCGTTTCCGGCAGCATTGGTTACAGTTAATGTAACTTTATAACTATTTGAACTGGCGTAGCTTACTTTAGGATTCCTTTCAGAAGATGTCGCCGGATTTCCTCCCTCAAATTCCCATCTCCAGGATGAAGGATTATTTTTGGATTTATCTGAGAAATTAATGGATTGTCCTTCTTCTACAATTGTTTGATCGGCGATAAAATCTGCTTCAGGTAACAGGATCGGATCAACTACTGTTATTGTTTTTGAGGTTGTACTGGAGCCCGCACTATTGCTAGCTGTTAAACTTACGGAATAGGTTCCGGCAGTATTAAAAACAACTGCCTGGCTTGATTCGGTTGAAGAACTGGGAGCCGCTCCTTCGAAACTCCAAAGCCACGAAGTTGGAGTATTGATTGAAGCATCGCTAAATACAACACTTTGGCCTGTTTCAATGGTTGTTGGAATTGTAAAATCGGCAACAGGAGTTTTTAGACTAACCGGGGCAGCAGATACATTGATGTAGTCAAGCAAAGTTTTTGTATCGCTACCGGCGGTATTGGTAACGGTAAGTTTTACTTGGAAGCTTCCAATGGTATTGTAGCTTACTGTCGGGCTCTTACTTGTTGATGTAGCAGGTGTTCCTCCGGCAAACTCCCAATAGTAAGAAGTTGGGGTATTTTCCGACAACTCAGTAAACAAGACAGTTTCATTTTCAAATATTTGTGTTGTGGAGGCTGAAAAGTTAGCTATTGGTTGTACGGGTTTGGTAAGTGGCATACAATACCCATATTGGTCAAGTGGCCCCAAGGTTGGATCAGAATCGTCTCCGTCGGCTAAATCCGGACAGGGAGGACAATTGGCCGGCTTTTCTCCCAATCCCCACCAGTAATAACCATCTCCATCGGCATCGGTACATTGAACCTGGTAATCATTTACAATACTGGTAACAGGAGTTTGAATAGCATGTGTCCAACCAATATTTTCAATTGGAGTTTCCATATAAACGTACCCTTGGTCCCCATAATAAGGGCCCCAACTGTTTTTGAATATCCAAACTGTTTTCCCGATAAGAGGATCTCCTGCTTCTATTGTTGTCCAATAATGATAAAAATCGGGCTGTTGGTAAAAAAATGTATCACCTTCTTTAACTACTTTGTAACCAACTAATACCAAAGCATGACTCCAAGTTATAACACCTGCACTCAGAGGGCCATATGAAATAAGCATTTGCTTTAAATTATCTTCCGTCTTTAAGTAAGGAGAATAGCCAAAATCAATTTTGCCTCCAATTTTAATTAATTCAGAGGGACTGCTGGATTTATTGGAACAAAGATCATTTGAAGAAGAATAAGGGAATGCAATCTCATCAACAATACCTTTGTTTTGAATATAGGAAAGTGCGTCGCCAGGTAATCCACCACTACAATCGCCAGCATTGCTACATGACACTAAATCTTGTTCCGAAAGATCAAGGTTTAGTAATTGGTTATAAAATAAATTTGTTAATGCTTCTGTTGCTCCTGTTGCGGCGAACGCCCAGCAAGAGCCACACGAACCTTGATTTGTTATCGGAGTAATCCAATTTTTTCCATGGCGATTGCGCCAGTCCCATTCGTTTACATATGGACTGGTTGTAGTAGCTGATTTTAATATAGGGTCACTCGACTCAGTTTCTCCGGCGGAAATTACCCCACCACAATAGAATTCAAATCCTGAAGGGAAATTACTTTGCCCGTATAACTTTTTGCGATCAGCGTAACTCATTTCTGAAACACCGGTATGGCCTGCAACCCAATGTTTATTTTTTACTTTAAGAACCGTATTTATTCGCTGAATTTTATCTTCATTCTGTGCGTATTTTTCAGCCTTCCACATTTCATTGATGTTCCAACCTGCTTTAATTCCTGTTGTATAACTAAGCCCGCTAATATTTACAATGGCATTATCAATCTCCAAACGAATTTCAGCAGGCCTCTTTCCGTTTAAGATACAAGTCTCTTCTGCATGTTCTTCCAACAAAATAAATTCATCCGGTTCAAGTAAACTATTCACTTCCAAAAGCGAATAGGGGACATTGTCTTCATCAATTAGAATTATATTCACACTGAAATTTTCCGAATTGATTGGTTGAATTTCTGCATTAACTGCAAGCCCGAAGATGCGATTAATGTTCTTGCCAAATGGATCAATGATAGTATCGCTGCTATACGATTGATTGATTTCTATTTGTTTGGGATTTTCCCCCATCATTTTAAAATGAGAGTTCTGGTTTTGTGCAAGTGCTGACAAATTCACGAATGCAACAAACACCATTAAAAAGTAAAACTCTGGTTTTCTCATGGTATTCTTTTTTGATTAAATGGTCAATCTTATCACATTCCGGCAAATAAATTCACCGGTGGGTATTATCATACCACCAAACTCAAAATGAGTTCGTATCACAACTTAATTTCAAAAAAAATGTAAAAAGATATTTCGCGTCCTTTTACGGTTTTATATTTATGGTTTGCGGCCGAAATGTAGAACTTAACTTTTTAATATACAAGCATTTTATTCAACAGCCTTTACAATTGTAATTTGTTATATTGTTCATAAGTGACTACATGTTCTGATTTTACTGATGTTTTGCGAATCATAGCTTATATATTTTTTACATCAATACCTATCTTGTTTAGATTCAGTCTGGTACAAAATGTAAACAGTTGTTTATTTATGTAAAATTAAATAAGAGTGTCTTTTATTTATCAAACTTGGTTATTACAATAAAATACTGCAAAAAAAAGATAATTAGGAATTTTATTGATCTTTCTGTTTTATAGAATTTAAATTAAAGAATGAATTATATCCGTAATATAAACAGTAAATAAATACGTAATTCCCCGTATTGTTTTGTTACGTATTTATTCCTAAATTGAATACGCAAAACTCCATTGTATTACACAATTCCGGAAATTCTATTTTTGAAGATGTTTGAAAAACTCTATTAAAGGAAACCTCTAAAAATTAAAAATCTACCAATCAGCCTATTATAATAGTAAATAGTATCTTAGGAGCATATTCTTATACAATGAGGACAAGATACAAAGCAACAGGGACAAACAG
>JBKEDN010000126.1:0-87921 GCA_047975435.1 Draconibacterium sp.
AACCTGGCCTGAAAATCAAAAATCGTTAGGCTTTTAAATTGTTGCTCCATATTATTATTGTTAGATTCCCCCAATTTACTGATTTTTTAGTTATTGACAAAATGCCTAATTCAATAAATTAAAAACAAATGCCCGACAAATACAGAAATAAATACCGCATTTCATCGGCCCGCCTGCCCAATTGGGATTATAGCCGCAACGCGGCCTATTTTGTTACCATTTGCACGCAGGGCAGGGAACATTATTTTGGAAATATTGTCGCCACCGTAGAGACGCCCGATTCGGGCGTCTCTACCACCGCACCCCGGTCGAACATTCCCGGCCCGTTTGGTTCGAACGTTCCTGCAAACGCGCAACCAACCATGCAATTGTCGCACATTGGTGAAATTGCCCAAAAATATTGGATGGAAATACCGCAACATTTTCCGTTTGTACAATTAAATGCATTTGTTGTAATGCCAAACCATGTGCATGGAATTATTGTGATTGATCGTATTTTGGATGGATACCGGGATGATGCCATCACCGTAGTAGAGACGCCCAATTTGGGCGTCTCTACCACCACCGATTCGGGCGTTTCAACCACCACCAACCCCGCATCGAAAAAATGGAAACCCGGCACATTGGGTGTTATCATTAATCAATACAAACGTGCGGTAACCATTCATGCCCGTAAAACAAATCCCAATTTTGCCTGGCAATCGCGGTTTCACGATCATGTTATCCGAAACGATGAATCGTTTGAACGGATTTGCGATTATATTTTGTGTAATCCCGAAAATTGGGGCAAGGATAAATTTAATAATCCATAGAGACGCAATGCATTGCGTCTCTACTAAAATCGTTTTCCCCACCATTTCCGTAAACGCTCCAAAATCTTGATCTCGGTAGCATTCTGTTGAGGCTTGTAAAACCGCTCCGATTTAACTTCTTTAGGCAGAAAATCCTGTTCTACAAAGTTACCGTCGTAGGCATGCGCATATTTGTAGTCTTTTCCGTACCCGATTTCCTTCATCAGCTTGGTTGGTGCATTTCGGATGTGTAGTGGTACCGGAAGGTTACCTGTTCTCCTAACTGTAGCAATGGCCGCATCAATGGCTTCGTATGCCGAGTTACTTTTGGGTGAAGTGGCCAGGTAAATTACGCATTCCGATAAAATAATCCGCGACTCGGGAGGTCCGATTTTATGTACAGCATCAAAAGTACTTTGTGCCAGCAACAAGGCATTTGGGTTTGCCAGGCCTACATCTTCGGCAGCCAGAATCAGTAATCTGCGTGCGATAAATTTTATATCCTCGCCACCTTCCAGCATCCGGGCCAGCCAATAAACAGCTGCATCCGGGTCGCTTCCCCTGATACCTTTTATAAAGGCTGAAATAATGTCGTAATGCATTTCGCCCTGTTTGTCGTAAATCGCCAGGTTCTTTTGCAACCGGTCGGTTACTTTTTTATCGGTGATCGCAATGTCGTTACCTTCTTCTCCCATCACCACCAGTTCCAGAACATTCAGCAGTTTCCGGGCATCTCCTCCCGAAAAACGCAGTATCGCCTGATCTTCTTCGAGCGTGATCTTTTTTCCTTTCAGAACACTGTCTTTTTTTATCGCCTGTTCGATAATGTTCAGTAGCGCTTCCTTGTCGAGGTAATTCAGAATATAGACCTGGCAACGCGAAAGCAGGGGAGAGATCACCTCGAAGGATGGATTTTCAGTGGTAGCACCCACTAAGGTAATTGTCCCATCTTCTACCGCACCCAAAAGCGAATCCTGCTGCGACTTGCTAAAACGATGGATTTCGTCGATAAAAAGGATGGGATTCGGGCGGCTAAAAAATTGTTGCTTCTTAGCTTTTTCAATTACTTCCCTGATATCTTTTACCCCCGAGTTAATGGCGCTTAGCGTAAAAAAGGGCCGATCGAGTGTGTTGGCAATAATGCGGGCCAGCGTTGTTTTACCAACACCCGGCGGGCCCCATAAAATCAGTGAAGTAATATTCCCGGATTCAATCATTTTGCGCAAAACAGCACCTTTTCCCACTAAATGTTCCTGCCCGAGGTAATCGTCGAGAGTGCGTGGCCGAAGACGTTCTGCAAGTGGTTGATTGCTCATTTTCCAGGAATTTATACTTTAAAAAGACTTTGTTGAGGCACAAAAATAAGGATTTTATTCAACGATGATGTCGTACTTCTGTAAAAGCCCGGTAACGTTTTGATGTGAGAAACGGGCGTTGTAAATTTCATTTTTCTCAGGGTCGATCAAAAACTGATGGGCGGAGGATAAGTCGGCATATTCAAGATTGGTGTTTTCGAAAAGAGCACCAATCAAATCGCAATCAGCAAAGACAGCTTCTGTAAGATCTGACTCCGAGAAATCAACTTCTTCGAGTTTGCAGGCTGTGAATTTTATCTTTTTCAGTTTTTGCTTATAAAAAGTAGAAAAGCTAAGGTTGCAGTTTTCAAATTTCATTACCAGCAGAAAGGGATTGCACTCGTCGAATGCCAGTCCGATCAGCTTGCAATTTTTAAATTCTACGTTCTGGAAGGCAGTATTCCGGATAACAGCCATTCCCAGATCACAGCTTTCAAACATACAATCCATAAACATGGTACTTTCGAGATTGACTTCGGCAAAATTACAGTTGATAAACTGACAACCTTCAAACTCAGCTCCTTTGGTTTCTAAATCACTGAATTTTTTATTTTTAAAGGTTTTTCCTTCGGTCAACTTTCCCATTTTATAAATTCCCGATTTTACTGCCAGATCGAACGATTAATTGCAATAACGCTTAATAATATTGTAGGCACCTTCAATACCCAGTTCGCCTGCACGACTTAAGTCGAGTGCACCACCTTCAACATCGTCGAGGAAAATTTTAGTTAACCCGCGGTTAAAATAGGCTTCAGCAAATTTGGGTTCAAGCCTGATGGCCTGGTTTAGGTCTTCCATTGCACTTTTGTATTCACCCAGCCGAAGTTTTATATAGGCACGGTTGTAATAGCCAAAAAAGAACTTTGGATTCAGAAACAATGTCAACTCATAGTCGTCCAGTATCTGTTTGTAGTCGAATGTAACATCTTCGTTTTCAGTTTGGGTAGCGGTTTTATTTAACGATAGTGTGACGTTTTCCTGGCCATTGGCGAGCAATTCCATTTGTTCATGCATTTTGTACCGGCTGTTGGCCCTGCAAAAATAGGAGATACCCAGTTTTTCATTTAGTTGGATGGCTTTGTTAAGATCCTCAATTGCGGTTGAATATTTTCCTGTCAGGCTGTAAAATATGCCACGGCTCAAATGGTTGTTGGCATTGTCCTGAATGGCAATCTTTTCGTTAAAATAAAGGATAAAATTTTCAAATACCGCTTTGTAGGCATCAACCGGTTTGTTGGTAATCGATAAAATAGGATTGTAATTGTTTTGTACGTTTAAATCGTCGATGGCTACGTTGTAGTACTGGAAACGGGCGTAATCCACGGCATTTTTCTCAAATGCAGAGATGATAAACAAGGGTTGAAGGTCGATGACGATGTTTTTATCCTGAAGCCGGATATCTTCCTCGTCCTGCATTTGTTTTGCTTCTTCTGGAATTTCACGGGTATCTTCCACTATCAAATCCATGCGTGAATGACGGCGTTGGCGTTCAGCTTCTTTTTCTTCTTCTTCGCGGGCATCTTTTTCTTGCTGGGCAGCAGTATAATCAACTGTTTGATTGTTTTGAGTGTTGGCTTGTGCAGTTTGACCGGCGGCCTGTCCTTGTTGCTGCCCGTTTTGCTTGTCGTCTTTTTTAGTGTTTCCCTGCTGCGAATTTCCTGTTTGCTGCTGTTGCTGTGCCAACTGTTCTGAACTGATCCTGCGATTACTCAGGTCGTATTGCGGGTTCAACCGGCCTGCAATCTGGTAATCGGTGTTGTATCCGGGGCGCCCCAGTATTTCTTTTGCCATTGCACGGTTAAAGTATGCACTTGCCATTTCAGGGTTAAGTTGAATGGCCATATCATAATCCATAATTGCACTGGCATAATCTTCCAGTTTGTGTTTTACAATTCCGCGGTTGTTGAATGCCAATGCATTGGTGGCATCAAAACGAATACTTTGGTCGTAATCGCGCAAGGCCGATGCATAGTCATTCATTTCAAAACGGGCCAGCCCGCGGTTTAGGTATGCGGCAGCGTAGTGTGGCCTGATGATGATCACTTCATTCAAATCTTTTATGGCTCCCGTTACATCGCCGCTTACAATTTTAGCATTGCTTCGTGCCATCAGCGAGTGTGTCGATTTTGGATTGATCTCCAAAGCACGATCGTAATCGGCAATAGCACCTTTCACATCGCGCAACGCCAATTTAGCTATCCCCCGGTTGTTGTAAATCGTTTCATCATCCGGGTCAAATTCCAGCGCTCGGTTATAGTCTTCTATCGCTTTGTCGTAACGCTGAAGGTTGTGGTAAGCCATCCCCCGGTTATTATAGGCCATCGGATAGTAGGGTTTAATTTCAATCGCCTTGTCATAATCTTCAATGGCGCCACGGTAATCTTCCAGCGAATGTTTTGCTATTCCCCGGTACAAATATGCCTCAGCCAGATAAGGTTTGAATTCAATAACAATGTTGAAATATTCGATTGCCCCGGTGTAATTACCGATTGAAATCCGGGTTTTTCCAACACGGATGAAATGGTCAATATTGAGTTGTGCTTCAGCCAGAAATGTAAAAGCTGTCAGCATAAAAAATATGATCGTAAGTTTTTTCATTGCTTCAAAGTACAAGTATTGAGTAGTTAGTATTAAGATAGAAAAACAGAAATTTAATGTGTCAGTTTTTCTTTCAAATATTGCATAACGCCTGAATCTAGTTTCATGTCAACTTTAAATTGACGCACCGTCATTCCGAATTTATTTCGGAATCTGCATTTTGAGCAAAGATGCTGAAATGAATTCAGCATGACGCCGTGAGAAAACACGTTTGACACGACACTAGTTTCGTTTCTCAATATTCATACCTCAATATCTAACAATCTATTTTATCAGAATAAGCAAAAATAACATTTTAGCCGCATGCCCCTCGTTCTGCTTAATTTTATTTAACTTATCACGCTAAAATTGTAAAAAATGTGTAAACGTTGCGATTGGAGTAGTTCCAACGAATTAATGATCCGGTACCACGACGAGGAATGGGGAGTGCCGCTCCACGACGATCAAAAACTGTTTGAGTTTTTTGTTTTGGAAGGATTTCAGGCCGGGTTAAGCTGGCAGATTGTACTAAATAAACGGGAAAATTTCAGACTGGCTTTTGATCACTTCGACCCAAATATTGTGGCGAAGTACGACGAGAAGAAACTGGAAGAACTGGGCAACGATGCTTCTATTATTCGTAATAAACAAAAAATTGCAGCCTGTGTAAATAATGCACAGCGCTTTCTTGAAATTCAAAAAGAGTTCGGGAGCTTTGATCGTTATATTTGGGGCTTTGTTGGTCATCACCCTATCGTTAATGCGTTTACCTCACTTAAAGATGTACCGGCCAAAACTGAACTTTCGGATAAAATTTCAGCCGATTTAAAAAAGAGAGGGTTCAAATTCGTAGGTTCTACCGTAATTTACGCACACATGCAGGCCACCGGAATGGTTAACGATCATCTTACATCTTGTTTCCGGTACAAAGAGGTACTGAAACCTCTTAATTCAGACTGAATGTAATTAAGTATTAAGAGGCTTTTAATCACTTTTCTAAATTAATTTTTTTATTACTTTTGGAGCCATTCAATATGTTTTGGGGCAGTTAGTTTTTCGAAATAACGTCTGTAAAGCGATGTTTTTAATGGTTTTACTTTTAATTGTATTATTTAAATGAAGTTACGTTTTGTTTTATCCATTTTATTGGTGATGTTCATTTCGGCTGTATTTGCCGAAAATGAAAAAGTGAAGAAGGAAGAAAATGTGGGGTATGTTTTTGAAGACGAGATTTCATTGCCTGCTACATCAGTAAAAGACCAGTATCGTACCGGTACCTGTTGGTCGTTTTCGGCACTTTCGTTTCTTGAATCTGAAATGTTGCGTTTGGGAAAACCCGCAGTAGATCTTTCTGAAATGTTTGTTGTTTGGCACACATATTCAGAAAAAGCTCAGAAAGCAGTTCGCTTACACGGCGAAAACAGTTTTTCTCCGGGAGGGGCTTTTCATGATGTTACCAATATGATCAGGGAGTATGGGATTGTTCCTGAAGATGCGTACAGCGGTTTGCAATATGGCGAGAAAAAACATGTACACGGAGAAATGGACGAAGTGCTGAAGCAAAGTGTAGATGCAGTTGTTGCCAATAAAAACCGCACATTGAGTACGGTTTGGCACGAAACCATTGATGGAACACTTAATACTTATTTGGGTAAAATTCCAGAGAAATTTAATTACGAAGGGAAACAATATACTCCGCAAAGTTTTGCCCGCGATTATGTGGGATTAAACTTGGATGATTATGTAGAGATATCTTCTTATACACACCATCCGTTTTATTCAAAGTTTATTTTGGAAGTACCCGATAACTGGTCGTGGGACCAGGTATATAATGTTCCGGTAAACGAGCTGGAAGAGATTATTGACTATTCACTGCAGAATGGTTTTACAGTAGCATGGGCTGCCGATGTAAGCGAAAAAGGATTTCTGACCAGTAACAAAGGTGTGGCAGTTTTACCTGCTGCTCCGCAGGAAGATATGAGCGATGCGGAAATTGCACGCTGGGAAGCACTGCCCGACAGAGACAAAGAAAAAGAATTGTATCAACTCAATAGCCCGGTGCCTGAGCTAAATGTTACGCAAGAGATGCGCCAGGCAGCTTTTGATAACTATCAGACAACCGACGACCATGGAATGCATATTGTTGGAATCGCCAAAGATCAGGAAGGAGAAACTTTTTATAAAGTGAAAAATTCGTGGGGAGATTACAACAAATACAACGGATATTTTTATACCTCTAAACCGTATGTTACATACAAAACAATGTGTATTATGGTACACAAAGACGGCATACCCCAGAGTATAAGAGAAAAACTTGAGCTTTAGTTCAAAAGGATCAGCCCTTCAGAGTTTTCTGAAGGGTTTTTTTATCTTTGGAACTCAAATCAGTACGATGAGAAACTTTTCCCTATTTATCATTTTTATATTTTTTAGCTTCTCTTCTTTTTCGCAGGAAGACTGGAGTTGGTGGAACGATATTCACGGATGGGAAACAGGGATGCCCGGTTGGCGGAACTGGCTGATTATTGCGCCCGGATACCTGGGGCCAAATGCTTTGCCCGTACCCGAAGTAAAAAAAGGTTTTTTCTTAAACGAAAGTGAGTTTGCGTTAACAGCTTCGAGCCATTTTCATTCCGGTGATCCCACACAGGACATTTCGGGCAGGCTTTTCGTTCCTTTTGCAAAAGGAAAAATTGCGGTTGAAATGTATGGGGTAATCCTGGAGCATTATGCTTATACCGAAGAAATAAGAGATGAACGATTCTCGCGCGATAAAGACGGCAAAGGATTTGTCGTTGGTGATTTTTATTTTTCAACACTTATTCAGCTGGTACGTAATCGGAAATTTCCAAATACCTTGTTTCGGATGACACTTAAAACAGCGTCGGGAACAAACCTGGAAGCCGCCCGTTATTCCGATTCTCCGGGTTATTTTTTCGATTTAAGTTCGTCAAAGGATTTTGGAACAAAAGAAAGCCTGATTTTTCGGCCCTACGGGATGATTGGGTTTTACAGCTGGCAAACCAACGATGAACTAATGCTGCAAAACGACGCCTTACTCTATGGACTTGGAAGTGAACTGGAGCACAACAGTTGGCATTTCAGCGCTTCCTGGTCGGGATATTACGGATATAAAAATGTGGGCGACCGGCCCATGCAGCTAAATTTCGACCTTCGAAAAGACTTTCAAAAAAGTGCAATCAACATACAATACCAACACGGATTGCACGACTGGCTTTATAAAACCCTGCGTTTTACTTTTATCTGGAAATTTAATCCGGTAAAATAGTCCCTGTTTTTAAACGGAATATGTAAGTTTGTAACACTTTTTTTGACAGCTAAATAGAAACATTTACAGCAATGAAACGAGTTCCGAGTGCTCGGGACGAGTTCCATCTTATACTTTAGAAAACAAACAATTTTAATAAGATGAAAAAACTTTCCCTGGTAATTTGTGTGTATAACGAAGAGGCCAGTATTAAGCCGCTTTCAGATGAAATAAAAGCCGCTTTAAAAGACATTGATTTCGAAGCAATTTTTGTGGACGATGGTTCTACCGATAAAACCAGGGAAGAAATCAGGAAGATAAACGACGAACGTTTTCTGCTGTTAGAACTAAAGCGAAACTACGGACAAAGTTCTGCATTGCAGGCTGGAATTGATCAGGCCGAAGGTGAATATATTGCACTGATTGATGGTGATTTGCAAAACGATCCGGCCGATGTTCCGATGATGCTGGATAAAATCATTAAAGAAGAATGGGACATGGTGGCAGGTGTGCGTGCCAACCGAAAAGACGGAATGTTTCTCCGTAAAGTGCCTTCAAAAATTGCCAACTACATGATTCGCCGGGCTACCGGAATACATATGAAGGACCTGGGCTGTACCTTGAAAATATTTACCAACGAAACCATAAAAAGCATTCATATTTACGGGGAGTTGCACCGCTATATTCCTGCGTTGATTACACTCGAAGGGGCAACCCGTATTACTCAGGTGGATGTAAACCACCGCTCACGTAGTTTCGGAACTTCGAAATACAACCTTAGCCGTACTACCAGGGTTATGAGCGACCTGGTTTTAATGGTTTTCTTTAAAAAATACATGCAACGGCCCATGCACTTTTTTGGCGGTATTGGAATTGTAACGCTGGGCATTGGTGTGCTGATTAATTTTTACCTTCTGATCCTAAAAATCTTAGGAAACGATATCTGGGGAAAACCGCTGCTGATGCTTGGTATTTTAATGGTGCTTGGTGGCATACAGTTTATCACAACCGGGATAATTGCAGAGGTACAGATGCGCACTTATTTTGAGTCGCAACGCAAAAAACCTTATCGTGTGAAGAGAGTATCTCCGGCAGTAGAAAATAATAAGTAACAGTCGCTTATTATTCGGCAAAAAATTGTGTAGATTTAGAGTGTTTCGGACTGATTGGCAGTGCGTATGAAACTGGGTTGTATGCCCAAAATAACGATCAACGCTTCTCTGAAATTTACTTTTCTGATGTTTTATGATCAAGCTTGTTAAGGGTAATTCCCTTCTTGCCTGTCATAAAATAAACAAGATTGCAATAATGCTAAAGATCGATGCAATGAGTATAAAAAACGGCTGGGTCACTTCTTTCTTAATCGGATTTTTTGTTATCGCTTTTGTGACAGGGAATGGGCAAGAGCGCATGGTTCGTGGAATAGTAACTACGTTCGACAGTATTCCGCTGATTGGTGCCGATGTGTTGGTACAAAGCACGAAAGCAACCGTAAAAACAGATTCTGTTGGCAGATTTTCTGTTTTGACAGGGGCGGCAGATAAGTTGAAAGTTACGGCCAAAGGGTTTACCCCTCAAAAGGTTAAGCTGGATGAAAAAATTAAAATGGTTTTTGTCAACCTAAAATTAAAACCAACAGAAAGTGCCAGGGAATACGCCATTGGATATGGGTATGTAAAAGATGCTGATAAGCTTAATGCGGTAGCACAGATGACAAACAAGGACCTGGATTTTTCGCAATACACCAACATGTATGATTTGATAAAAGGCAGGTTTGGGGGAGTGCAGGTGAATGGAAATGGTGAGATTATTATTCGCGGAGTAACCTCAATAAATCTGAGCAGTGCTGCCCTGGTTGTGGTTGACGGGGTAACAGTGGATGGAAGTATGTTGGGAAATATCAGCCCTGCAAATGTAAAAAGCATCAATATTATAAAAGATGGAAGTGCAGCCATTTATGGATCGCGTGGAGCAAATGGTGTGGTTATTATTGAAACCAAAAGGGGCGACGATGATTAATTTTAAGAAGGAGCGTTTAGGAGCATATGTCGGGTAAAATTGTTAAATTGAGCCAAACGAATTAAAACTGAAATCATGAGTACACCTGTAACAGTTGCGACCTTTACAAGCAATTTTGATATGAAGTATATTCTTTTCAAAGAAATGCTTGACGAAGCCGGGATCGAATATATGCTGGTAAACGAAATCACAAGTACAATTGATGGAATTTACCAGGGAAGCCCCTCAAACATTGGTATTGAACTTCGGGTAATGGAAGAAAATGTTGAGGAAGCATTGGAAATTCTGAATTCAATCCAATAAAAAGCATTACAGTTCTAAAATATATCCCGGAGCGATTGTATAGTGTTGTCAGGGAAGTGCAACCAAATTTTGGATCTATAAGTGGATGAGTCCTTTTTTTAATGCAAATTTCACTACTTCAGAATTATTTTTCAGTTCGAGTTTCTCCAGAATGTTTTGTTTGTGTGTGCCCACTGTTTTTACACTGATAAATAACTTTTCGCTGATCTCGCGCGTTGAAACCCCTTCGGCCAGCAACATAAAAATTTCTTTTTCGCGGTCGGATAATTGATTGTAGCCGTCATCTTTTGTGTTGGCAGCATCGAGGTAGCCACTTATTACCAGCTCGGTAATGTCTTCGCTAAGGAATTTTTTGCCATTATAAACCGAATGAACAGCATCGATTAACTGGCGATGTGTGGAATTTTTAAGCAAATATGCATCGGCGCCCGCTTCGAGCATCCCTTTTACATATTGTTTGTCGGAATGCATGGAAACCGCAATCACTTTTACGTCGGGCAATTTTTCTTTTATGTGCCGGGTGGCCTCAATCCCGTTCATATCGGGCATGGCAATATCCGTTAACAACACATCAGGTTTTAGCTGTTGTACCATTTTAACGGCGCTGGCCCCGTTTTCGGCTTGTGCAATTACTTCAATTGTTTCATCCGTTTCGAGTAGGTTTTTCAAGCCTTCTCTGAATAGCTGATGATCGTCGGCAACAATTACTTTAATTCTCATATTTATTTGGGTTTTAAATTCTGTTATTTTTTTCGTTGTTCAGGGGTAAAATTATTTCTGCCCTGGTTCCCGTGTTGGTCGGATAAATTCTGAATGAACCATTAATGCTGTCAATTCTTTCTGAAATACTCAATAATCCAAAGCCACCTTCCGAGTGTACCTTTTTAATTTTTGATGGATCAATTCCAATCCCGTTGTCTTCCACAAATATTTTATATGCATGGTTGTTGATTTGTACCGAAATGCTTACTTCCGAAGCCCGCGCATGTTTGGAAATATTGGCTAAAAGTTCTCCGATGGTACGATACAGAAAAATTTCATGTTCAACATCAAGTCTGGGTTCGCAGTTTTCTGCATAAAGTGCTGTTTTAATGGTATAATTTTTTCCGAATTGCTCCAATTTCCATCTAACAGCCGGAATAAATCCGAGTTCGTAGAGAATGGGAGGGCACAAATCGTAGGTCAATGTCCGCGATTCCTGAATTGCTTTATTCAAAAGTTCCGATGTAAACTCGATTGTTTTTTTTACCTGCGGAGAACATTGCTGATCCTCAATCGACGAAAGGTTCATAAATGCCAGCGAAAGTGTTTGCCCCAAACTGTCGTGAAGGTTTTCCGCAATCCGGCGTCTCTCACGTTCTTCAACCAGTGTCAGCTCCGTATTTAATTTCCGTAGGCGTTCCTGGTATTCCTTAATCCGCAGTGCAACATTTATTTGAGCCGATAATTCTGCCTGGTCGTATGGTTTTGAGAGAAAAGAATCGGCACCGGCATTTAACCCTTTCGAACGTTCAGTACTGTTGTGCCCCAAAGCCGAAACCATAATGATTGGAATTTGGCTAGTCTTCACATTTTCTTTTAATATGCGACAGGTTTCATAACCATCCATTCCGGGCATCATAATATCCAGCAAAACAAGATCGGGTAACTCCTTTGTCGCCTTTTCAATTCCTTCTTCTCCGTTTTGGGCAGCAATAAACAGGAAATCAGGATAGTATTTCCTGATAATATGACCCAAAAGCTCAAGGTTGATCAAATTATCATCCACCGCAAGAATCTTCCGCATGGCATTTAATCTAATTTTCGTCGGTTTTATGCTACAGTTATTTGCGTCATCTGTATTTGCGTTAAATGTAGTAAAAATGGACGACGTAAAAAGGCCGGTTTCTCAGATTTGTAAATTATTGAAGCTTATTCCGGTTACTTTCTTTATCCCTTTCATTTTCTGATTATCTTTGTTGCTCACACAAAAAATATGTCAGAAAAGCCATTAATATTAGTCACAAACGACGACGGAATTCATGCCAAAGGGCTGAGAGAGTTAGTAGAAGTAATGCAGTTTTTTGGAGAAGTTATCGTTATTTCTTCCGAAGTTTCCATGTCGGGAAAAGCATGTGGAATAACCGTTGATCAGCCTTTGCGTGCAACTCCGGTAGAGCAGATCCACGGAGTTCCAACCTACAAAAGTAACGGTACACCGGTTGACAGCGTAAAATTAAGTTTTAACAGTCTGCTTCCGCGAACACCCGATTACGTGGTTTCGGGAATAAACCACGGGTCGAATTCATCCATCAGTGTAATTTACAGCGGAACAATGGGGGCTGCCATCGAAGGCGGGCTTCATGGCGTTCCTTCCATCGGTTTTTCGTTAGACGATTACAGTGCCGATGCCGATTTCTCGAAGGCAAAACTGGTTGTAGCACGTGTTTTTCAAAGTGTAATGGAGAATGGATTGCCACCGTTTACCTGTTTAAATGTGAACATACCAAAGGGAAAACCCGAAGGAATTAAAATTTGCCGGCAGGCACACGGAAAGTGGGTGGAAGAGTTTGAAAAAAGAACAGATCCTCACGGGCGTGAATATCACTGGCTTTCAGGATATTTTAAAAATTTTGAAGAAGATGCGGTGGAAACCGACATGCATGCGCTTAAAAACAATTTTGCTTCGGTAGTACCGGTTACGGTTGACATGACCTGCTACAAAACCATGGAGCAGCTAAAAAGCTGGAAATTCTGATATGACGCAAAGTCGCAGACATAAACTGGACAATGTGGGAGCCGGACTGCTTACAGGATTGCTTTTGCCCTTGTTTATTTTCCTGATTGTTTATTTGGTGAAAGAACCCGAACTCTCCTTTTCGGAATATCTGAAAGGCTTGTGGCGTATTCATGCATTGATAAAAATCGGGAGTTTGTGTGTATTTGCCAACCTGGCTGTTTTTTGGGTTTTTCTGAAATTAAAATATGAACGTGCTGCCCGTGGTGTGCTGGGAGCAACGCTGCTTTATGCATTTGTTGTGTTAATTTCAAAAGCTGCATAAATGAAGTATTATCTGATTGCAGGAGAAGCCTCGGGCGATTTGCACGGATCGAACCTGATGAAAGAGTTAAAAGCAACAGATCAGGATGCTAAATTCCGGTTTTTTGGTGGCGACCTCATGCAGGCTGTGGGCGGAGAATTGGTTAAGCACTACCGCGAAATGGCTTTTATGGGGTTTGTAAACGTTATCCTGAACCTGAAAACCATTGGCCGCAACCTCGAATTCTGCAAAAAAGACCTACTTGCGTTTAAGCCCGATGTGCTGATTTTAATAGACTATCCAGGGTTTAATTTGCGGATTGCCGAATTTGCCAAACAAAACAATATAAAAGTTTACTATTATATTTCACCAAAAGTTTGGGCCTGGAAAGAATATCGTGTAAAAAAAATAAAAGCATTTGTGGATGAAATGTTTACCATTTTCCCATTCGAAACAGGCTTTTATCAAAAACACGGAATGGCAGTACATTATGTTGGAAATCCGCTGATGGACTCGCTTGCCGAGTTTCAGAAGAACAAACAAACAGAAGCCGGATTTCGGGCTAAAAACAAACTTGGGGATAAAAAACTGGTAGCTTTGCTTGCCGGAAGCAGGGTGCAGGAAATAAAACGCACTTTACCCATTATGGTCGAAATAGCCCGGCTTTTCCCCGATTTTCAGTTTGTACTGGCCGGTGTAAAAAGCATCGGTGATTCCTTGTACCGGTCTTATCTGAAAGAAACCGGTATAAAACTTATTTACGATCAAACCTACGATTTGCTAAACAATTCACACACAGCGCTGGTAGCATCGGGAACTGCAGTTTTGGAAACGGCTTTGTTTCGGGTGCCTCAAACAGTGGTTTATCGTGTGGAAGGAGGTTGGCTGATCGATTTTGTTTTTCGCCATTTCATTTTTAAAATGGCAGGGGTTTCGCTTCCCAACATTATTATGAACCGTGAAATTGTGCGGGAGTTTATTCAGGCAAAAATGACACTGAAAAATGTAAAGGATGAAATGCAAAAGCTTCTTTACGATAATAAATACCGGGAGAAAATTCAGGCCGATTACCTGAAATTGGGAGAGATGATGGGTGAACCGGGGTGTTCGAAAAGGGCGGCTGAAAAAATGATTTCATTGTTGGGGTAAGCAGAAAAACATTAAATTTCGGATCTCGAAAAATATTGAAATTGTCTTAAGCGACGTTAATCTTAAAACTTTTTGCATTTGTGTATAGTCTGTTTAAAAAAGAAATAAAAACATTTCTCGGATCGCTGATCGGATACCTGGCAGTGTTGGTGTTTCTTTTGGTCAGTGGCTTGTTTCTGTGGGTGTTTCCCGGAAGTTATAACATTATCGAAAGCGGATATTCTACTCTCGATCCTTTCTTTTCACTGGCGCCCTGGCTGTATTTGTTCCTGATTCCGGCGATTACCATGCGTTTTTTTGCCGACGAAAAACGAAGCGGCACCATCGAATTATTACTTACCCGGCCGGTATCCGCTTTTAAGCTGGTTTTTGCCAAGTTTTTAGCCGGAATGGTGTTGGTTTTTATTTCGCTCTTGCCTACACTTTTGTATTTTCTTTCGGTTTATTTACTCGGAAACCCCGTTGGGAGCATCGACACCGGAGCTACGTGGGGCTCGTTTTTCGGGCTTTTCTTTCTGGCAACCATTTATGTGGCAATAGGTATTTTTACCTCCTCGTTCACCGATAACCAGATTGTAAGTTTTATTCTTGCCATGGTATTGTCCTTTGTTTTTTACCTGGGGTTTGAATTTGCAGCTTCGTCCGGAGTTCCCTATTGGGTAGAACAAATGTTAATGTGGTTTAGCATCAATGAACATTTTCTTTCAGCTTCGCGGGGCGTAATCGACCTTGAAGATCTGATTTACTTTCTCGGAATGACTTTTCTGTTTCTTTTTTTTACAGCCGTTTTGCTTCGTAAAGGAAACCTGCAAAGAAAAAAAGTCAGGATACGTGTGGCAGTTGTAAGCCTGGCAATTCTCCTGGTATTTTATGCATCATCCAGTTTTTTGTTTCGTATTGATTTAACGGTTGACAAACGTTATTCACTTTCACCTGTCAGCAAGCAAATTGCCGCCGAAATCCAGGAGCCTGTTTCTATTGAGTTTTTTTTGGAAGGAGAGTTGGAACACGGGCTAAAAAAGCTACAACGCGAGGTTTTTGAAAAGGTAGCCGTACTTAATGCCTATTCAGCCAAACCAATACGATTAAAAGTTACCGATATATACCGGATTACCAGTCCGGAAAAACGCGATGCGAAAATTCAGGAATTATACGAGAAAGGGATAAAACCAACCAGCTTTCGGCACAAAACAGAAACCGGGGTAGCCACAAAATTTATTATTCCGGGGGCTCTGATTCGTATTGGGAGTAAAGAAGTGGCGGTAAATTTTCTGAAATACAACCAGGATTTTTCGGGTGAATACAACTTCAATCACTCGGTGGAAAGTGTGGAGTTTGAATTGGTAAATGCTTTTCAGAAATTGCTGCGCAGTAAAAAATCAACTGTCGCTTTTCTGGAAGGACACGGTGAATTCGATCAATACCAGGTGATGGATTTTGCCAATGCACTTTCGGGCGACTTTGACGTGACCCGCATTAATACAACTTTGCTCGGGAAGTATGCTGATAATTTTGACATTCTGATAGTTGCCGGACCTGATAAGCCGTTTAGCGAACCCGATAAATTTATCATCGACCAGTACATTATGAACGGAGGGAAGGTGGTTTGGCTGATTGATCCGGTAAAAGTAGATGTTGACAGTTTGTCGCGCGGATACAGGACTTTTGCTTTTCCACACGATATAAATTTGGGCGACCAGCTGTTTAAATACGGCACCCGCCTGAACTACGAATTATTACAGGATGTTGTTTGTTCCGATATTGCAGTAAATACAGCACCTCCCGGTGTCAAGCCGCAATACACCCTGCATCCGTGGTATTATTCGCCACTTCTGGTTCCAAACGATCAGCATCCGATTAGCCGGAACCTGGATAAAGTATTTGCAGAATACGTATCGTCAGTCGATACAATTTCAGGGACACCTGAGCTTACAAAATCAGTGATCCTTTCCACATCGCCATATGCCCGGAGGGTAAAATCACCTTCGTCGGTGAGTTTGCAAAACATTGACAATCCGCCGGCCCGCGAGTTATTTAATACATCTTTTATCCCGGTTGGAGTGTTGATTGAAGGGAAATTTACCTCACTATATAAGAATCGTATGGTGGAGCAGTGGGGATTTTCATCGGCTTCGGCCCTGCCCGAAAGTAAACCCACCAAAATGGTTGTTTTTGCCGATGCCGGAATTGTTTCCAACCTGGTAAATTATTCGGGAGAACAACCGCAGGTTAGTGAAATGGGATACGACAAAGTAGCCAGGCGAACCTGGGGGAACAAAGAATTTTTGATGAATACTATTTTTTATCTAAACGACGACCGCGGGATAATGCAATTACGAAACCGGACAATTAAGCTCCGGTTGCTTGATCAGGTAAAGCTTCGCGAGCAAAAAGTATTTTGGCAATGGCTGAATGTTTTACTGCCGGCATTGGTAATGGCGCTTTTTGGCCTGTTATACAACCTTGTTCGTAAGTATCGTTACAACCGTTCATAAATCATGGGTATTTTGGCGAAAAGCCAGGTAGGTTAATAATATTAAAGTTTGTATATTCGTGTACTTGGAGAACTAAAATCTCGAACGGATATTAAAAATCAAAAAACATAATAAGCACATGAAGTTTGTTGTTTCAAGCACTGATTTACTAAGTCACCTTTCTGCAATCAGCAAGGTAATTAGCAGTAAAAGTACTATGCCGATACTGGATAACTTTTTGTTTCAGTTAAACGACTCGGGACTGACTATTACGGCTTCCGATCTAGAATCGACACTGATTACCAGTATTGAACTGGACAATATTGATGGGACGGGTGCTGTTGCCATTCCGGCAAAACTGATCACTGACACTTTAAAGGAATTTCCGGAGCAACCACTGACTTTCCAGATTGATAAAAGTTCTTACCTGGTTGAAATCTTCTCGGATAACGGTAAATTCAGTATTATGGGGCAAGACCCGGAAGATTTCCCGGAACAACCCGAACTGAATGAAGAAGGGGCTGCATCAATTAATGTAAGCCATGTTGTTTTGCAGAAAGGAATTGAAAAAACATTGTTTGCAACTGCCGACGACGAGCTTCGCCCTGTAATGAACGGGATTTTTGTGGAACTATCGCCCGAGTATATGAGCTTTGTTGCTTCTGATGCGCACAAGCTGGTTCGTTACCGCCGAATAGATGCCAAGGCAGAACTGGAATCATCCTTTATTTTGCCTAAAAAGCCGGCAAGCTTGCTGAAAAACCTTCTCCCAAAAGAAGAGTTCGACGTAAAAGTGGAGTTTGACGATAAAAACGCTTTTTTCACACTCAGTAATTATAAACTGATTTGCCGTTTGGTGGAAGGAAACTATCCGAGTTATAATTCGGTAATCCCGGCCAACAACCCCAATAAAATGGTTATCGACCGCCTGAATCTTTACAATACAGTAAAGAGGGTTTCCGTTTTCTCGAACCAGGCCAGCAATCTTATTAAATTGAATATCAACGATAACAAACTGGTGGTTTCTGCCCAGGATATCGATTTCTCAATTTCGGCTGTTGAGCGTTTGGCATGCGAATACGAAGGAGATGAAATCGAAATAGGCTTTAAATCCACCTTCTTGTCCGAAATTTTATCCAATATCTCTTCCGGAGATGTGCGGCTTGAATTGAGTGACCCTACCCGTGCAGGACTGTTACTGCCTGCGGAGAACGATCATGAGGACGAAGATATGCTGATGCTTTTGATGCCAATGATGATCAATGCCTGATCTGTAATTTAATAATCTGAAAAAAGGGTATCCCGGAATCAAAAGATTGCAGGATACCTTTTTAAATTTTTACCGGTATGCAATTACATTTAAAAAATCCCCTTGTATTTCTTGATCTCGAAACAACAGGGATCAATATTGTTACTGACCGCATTGTTGAAATCGCGTTGGTGAAAGTGAATGTTGATGGCAGTGAAGATGAAAAACTGTTACGTATTAATCCTGAAATGCCTATTCCTGTTGAAGCTTCAATGATTCACGGAATTTACGACGAGGATATAAAAGATGCACCTACCTTCAAAGAAGTAGCCAAAACACTGGCAAAATTTCTGGAAGGTTGTGATTTGGGCGGCTTTAACTCCAATCGTTTCGATATTCCGTTGCTCGCCGAAGAATTTTTGCGTGCGGATGTAGATATTGATCTCAAAAAGCGAAAATTTATTGATGTACAGGCGATATTTCATAAAATGGAAAAACGGACACTGACAGCTGCTTATAAGTTCTATTGCAACCAGGAATTAACCGATGCACACAGCGCCATGGCCGATACAAAAGCCACCTACGAAGTGTTAAAAGCGCAACTCGATGTTTACAAAGGTATTGAGTACGAAGACAATAAAGGGAATAAATCTTTACCGATTGTAAATGATGTGGATAAGTTAAGTGAATTCTCTTCGTACGACCGAAATGTGGATTTTGTTGGACGGATTGTATATGATGAAAACGATGTACCTGTTTTCAATTTTGGAAAAAACAAAGGTATTCCGGTTGAGAAAGTTATGGAAGAACAACCTGGGTATTTTGGCTGGATTTTGAACAGCGAATTTCCGCTTTATACCAAGAAAGTGCTCACTCAGCTTAAGCTGAAAATGATGAGTAAGTAGCTGTTACATTTGAAAGAAAATTGAAATGAAGATTATTTGCATAGGAAGAAATTATGTGGCCCATGCTGCAGAATTGGGGAACGAAGTTCCGGAAGAACCTGTGTTTTTTATGAAACCGGATTCGGCACTGCTTCGTAACAACGATCCGTTTTATATCCCTGACTGGACAAAAGAAGTTCACCACGAAATAGAATTGGTCATCAAGATCAATCGGATTGGGAAAAATATTGAAGAGCGTTTTGCCGATCGCTACTACGACGAGATTGGCCTGGGCATCGATTTTACAGCGCGTGATGTACAGGCGAAACTCAAAGCAAAAGGTCTTCCCTGGGAAAAGGCAAAAGCTTTTGACCAATCGGCAGTAATCAGCAGTACCTTTTTTTCGAAAAGTATTTTTCCCGATCTGGAGTCGCTTTATTTTAAGCTCGACATAAATGGAAAAGCTGCACAGGAAGGAGACTCGGGACTGATGATTTTTAGTTTTGACGAGATCATTGCCCACGTTTCAAAATATGTAACGCTGAAAATCGGTGATCTTATTTACACCGGAACTCCTGCCAATGTTGGACCGGTACAAATTGGCGATCATCTGGAAGGTTATCTGGAAGGCAAAAAACTGCTGGATTTTATGGTAAAGTAGGAGAGGGTATCACTTTCAAAAAAACTGAATCTGTTGCTTTTGGTGGCGTAATAAGCTGTGTTAATTACATTGAAATACAGGTTGTCTCAAAAGCAAATAATCAAACAACATGCAAGACCATCATTTTGAAATTGAATTAGAGGTACGCGATTACGAGTGCGATTTGCAGGGAATTGTAAATAACTCGGTTTATCAGAATTACCTGGAGCATTGCCGCCACAAGTTTTTACATGCTGCCGGGCTTGATTTTGCCGAATTGCACAACGAAGGAATTGATGCTGTGGTGATTCGGGCCGAGCTGGATTACAAATTTCCTTTACGGCCGGCCGATGTTTTTCTGATTCGTTTGCGAATGGGGAAGCAGGGACGCTTGAGAGTCATTTTCGATCAGCAGATTATTCGCAAAGCGGATGAGAAACTGATGGTGAATGCACGTATTACCACAGTACTTACCAAGAATGGGAGGCCAATTGCTCCTGATATTCTGGAAGGAAAGTTTAATGCCATTGGCGTAAAAATGACCGAGCTTTGAAAATTTTGAATCTCCCTGTGAACATATTTGACCTTTAGTGTTGAGGATGCTCTTTTGGGTGTTCTGGTTTAAAGCTGGAACCACAATTAAAGCAGTGGTATTTTTCCGGATCAGGGGAAATGGCGCCATCGCCAGAAACGAGAAAATAAGGTATAGAACATCCCATTTATCATCGGTTGCATAGCCAAAAATAACGTTACTTGAGCGACAATTTGGGCAGGTAACGCCCTGCGTATCTTCTTTGGCTGAAATTCCAAATCTTTCAACCAGTTCTTTTTCCTCGTAAAACTCAACAGGTTTTTGCCGGAGATATTCAAAAATATCCCCTTCAAAATCAAAAAGCTCTGCCAGAAAATCTTTCCATGAAAAGCTGAATTCTTTCTTCTCCAGCTTTTCGAATTCCACTTCTTCTGCCAATAGCTTCTCAATTTCAGGTTTCGATAAAATTTCAGATTTAATCTCATCGGCAGTTGCCTGCTTTTTGGTTTGTCCCCGAACCAGGGCTTTGATTCTGAGAATCTCATCTTGTTTTTTTATGGCTTTTTCGAGTGCTTCGTCAATATTGTACGAACCTTCGTTGTCAACCAGCATGTGTTTCGAAATTAGTTCCAGCACCTGTCGGGCTTTGGGGGCCTGTTCTTCCGGTACTTTTAATTTTACGCCACCCACTGCCACAGCATCAAACGGACTTACCCAAATCAGGTTTTCATCGTAAATAAACGTTTGAATCCCTTCACTTTCCAAACGGCCTTTTAATATGTGGCAATCAACCGGAGTATTAGATGTATGAATGGTAGTTAGTGCCATAATATCGGTTTTTTAGTTTGTTTCTTGAGTAAATATACTAAGAAACTGTTTAAGTTTTAAGGCATTAAAACTTAAACAGTTTCCAAATACGGGTAGCTTTCGGAACCCGGGATATTTTCTGTTTACAGAATAACCCCCACTTCGGCAGCTGAGCTGTAAAAGCTGTTATTGACTTCGCGTGAGGTAGTAAGTTTAAAATACCGGGCTTTTTCGGGTTTCTCAAACATTTTTTCCTGGCGGCGGTTCGTATTCCGGCAATATCCTTTATCGATTACTGTTTCCCAGGTTTTTCCATCCACACTCACTTCCAGTTTGTACTCGGCCATACGTCCGTTGCTTTGTTCCTGGCGGGGTAAATAGTCAAATCCTTTAATGGTATAAACTTCACCCATATCCACCTGAATGAAATGAGGCTGTCCCAGTTTTTCATCTCTCCAGTCAGAATGCCAGATGGTTTCCGGGTTGTTGTCGATCGCTGCTTCTGGCCCTTGCCCGGGGTAGCTGCAATCTGCCGTGGCTTTCCATTTCGATTTGTTGATCTCGTAAACTTTTACAGCCTTGTTGCTTCTCATTTTGCCTGGCTCTTCAGCATAAACCGAAACTTTTCCACCATTTTTTAGGTCAAACGGTTTTTGGTAACGATTGAATTTTTCATCGTTTACAGAATAATAAATTGTGGAATTTTTATCGCCCGACAAAATTACCATACCATTTTCGTCCCTGCTCATTTCGGGGGCTTTGGCTAAAATCAATTCGGTTGAATTATATTTTTCGGCAGCGTAATCGTAAATTTCCTTTTGCTGAAACTGAACTGGTTTGTAGGTAACTTCGAAACGGTAAATTCCATTTGTGGTAACGTATTGTGGTAAAACACCCGGGCCACAGGTTGCTGTTCCAAGTCCGGTTACCAGGTCATCGTAATTTACCGTTACAAAACCTGCATCTTCCAGTTCGTTCATGTGGCGGGCTTTGGTAATATTGGCATCGTCGTACGGATAAGCACTGAAGTTCATTTTATTCGGTGCGCTCATCATAAAACCAATTCCTTCCATATTGGTAACAGCAGCCCAGTGCACATCAGCCTGGTTGCAGTTATCTTGCGGAACCACCATATTATGATCGTATAGTTCTTCGGCAGTTGATGCGTAAAACCCAAATTTACCCCCGCTTTTTCGGTCAGGATAAGTTGAAACACCGCCTAATCCATACCAATTCAGCTCATTAAACGAACGCGGCATTTTCATTTGCAGTCCTACTTTGGCCACGGCTTTAATTGTTTCGGGCAGGTTTACTTCGCTTGAAACCGTAAACGTACCATCACCAAAAACCTGGTACTGAATGACAGCGTCAAACTCGGTAGTGCGTGTTTTTATATTAACCGGAAAAATAATCAACACAGAGCCATCTTCCTGATGTTGAATTTTGGCTTTTTCAGCAAGCTGTTCCGTTGCATCAAGTCCGGCTGAAGCCCAGGCGCGCATTCCGTTTCCATCCCGAATATCGTTTTCTGTTGGCGGACGGAAGAAATTCAGTTTTGGCCCCGCTGTCATCAGCTCAGTTCCATTTAACAGGTACGATGAAATAATACCGCTGGCTGATTCAATGGTCAGCCTGAAATTTTTACCACTGACTACATCGCGTGTTTCGTTTTGCTGAACGGCAACTTCACCTTTGTTTTCAACGGAAATATATGGCGCTGGCTGAACAGGCAATTCAAATTCTTCCCAAGCTTGTTCGTGGCCTTTTTTCACCAGCCCTTTTTGTTTCTTTGTAACAGCCGAGAAACTTAATGTGTATAATTGCCCGGCTTTTGGTTGCTCTAACTCAGGGATTGAAATGCTGAATGATTTTGATTCCTGTGGAGCCACATTCAATTCAGGTACCATACCATGCGCAACAATTCCTTCTGCATTTTTTATTGTCCAAACAAAAGTAAATTCATTCAGATTGGTGAAGAAATATTTGTTTTTCACCGTGAATTTTCCAGTAGTCAGGTTATCGGCAGTGATGGTAATATTCTGATATACTTTTTTTGCTTCCCACAATTGTGGATTCGGGATCCGGTCGGGATTGATCAAACCGTTGATACAAAAACTATTGTCGCTTGGTTTGTTTGTTCCATAGTCGCCGCCATAGGTAAAGTACATTCTTCCTTTTTCATCCACTTCGCGTAAACCCTGGTCAACCCAATCCCAGATACAGCCGCCCTGCAAAGCCGGGTAGGCTTCAATGGCATCCCAGTAATCCTGTAAACTTCCGCAACTGTTTCCCATGGCGTGCGAGTATTCGCACAAAATCAGTGGGCGGTCGGGATTGTTTTGGGCATATCTTGTAATTCCGTCTATTCCCATGTACATCGGGCAAAAAATATCGGTATGTGCTTCGCGTCCTGCACGTTCGTACTGAACCGGGCGGCTTTGGTCACGCTCTTTTATCCAATTGTAGTCGGCAACAAAGTTAATTCCGTCTCCGGCTTCGTTACCCAGCGACCAGGTGATAATACATGCGTGGTTTTTGTCGCGTTCAATCATTCGCTCGGTGCGGTCGAGGTGCATAGGGCCCCATTCCGGTTGTTTTGCCAAACTGGCATCACCGTAACCCATTCCGTGCGATTCTATATTGGCTTCGTCAATTACATAAATACCGTACAAATCGCAAAGTGCATAAAACTCCGGATCGTCAGGATAATGGCAGGTACGCACGGTGTTAACGTTAAACTCTTTCATTAACTGAATATCTTTCAACGTCATTTCCCGACTAATCACATGTCCATTGTCAGGGTCGTGTTCGTGACGGTTAACGCCTTTTACATAAATGGCTTTTCCGTTTACCAGCAACTGGCCGTTTTTAATTTCTGAAGTTCGGAAACCAATGTTTTGTGAAATTGCCTGCAAGGTTTTTCCTTCAGTGTCTTTTAGTACAATCAGCAGTTTATACAGGTTTGGCTGTTCTGCCGACCATTTCAGTGGGTTATTAACCGTGGCATCGAATGTAAAATGCGTAGGATCGGTTCCAACGGTCAGTTTTTTGGATAATTCAATTTGTTTCTTGCTTTTATCCATGGTCGAAACCGAAGCTTCAATGGTGTATTCTCCTTTGCTGGCATCGTTCAGGTTTTGAACTTCCACATCCAGCGAAAAAGTTCCGTTGGTATAGTTTTCGTCCAGTCCGGCAAGTACAAAGTAGTCGCGGATATTCACCTTTGGCGTAGCCAGCAGGTAAACGTCGCGCTCAATCCCACTGATCCGCCAAAAATCCTGGCATTCAAGATAACTTCCGGTACTCCAGCGATAAACTTCCAGCGCCAGTGTATTTTCTCCAGTCCGGATGTATTTTGTGATATCAAATTCTGCCGGAGTTTTGGAACCTTCGCTGTAACCCACTTTTTCTCCGTTCACCCAAATGTAGAAAGCCGATTTTACAGCACCCAAATGAATCGAAATTTGCCGACTGTCCCAGTTGGCCGGAATGGTAAACGTGCGTCGGTAACTGCCTACCGGATTATAATCGTGCGGAATGTGTGGCGGGTTGGGGCGTTCGCGCACAATTTGCCAGAACGGGTAACTTGTGTTTACATAAATGGCAGTATCAAAACCCTGGCGTTCCCAGTTGGCCGGAACTTTGATGTTTGCCCAGCCACTGACATCAAAATCCTCCTTGTAAAAATCAAGTGGCCTGCCTGCCGGATTTGTTGCAATATTGAACTTCCAGGTGCCGTTTAGCGACTCATAATATTTCGATTCGTTTCGGTTGTTGTCCCACGCCTGTTGTTCGTTTTCAAACGGAATAAAAAAGGCATGCGGGGCAGAGCGGTTGATGTTAAATACGGCAGGATTTTCCCAATCGTTTATTTCCTGCGCAAAAACAAAAGTGCTGCTAAAAATGGAGATGAACAGAAAGCAGATAAATTTCAACATGATTATAGGTTTATTATTTGATTTATCGAAAAGTCAAAAATAAGATATTTTGGTAAGCCTGACAGATTAAAGGGAGGTTATTAAAAATTAAATCTTTTTTGTTGAACCGTAAGCTAAAAGATACTTAATCGGCTAAACGCACGTTATCCTAACAGCCGTTTAAAAAAAACATTTACTTTTACTTCCCGAAATAGAACTGGGCATGAAGCAAATTCGATTAGCAGTACTTTCTCTGGTAATACTTATTGTGAGCGGATGCGGGTCGGCACGGTATGGCCGTGATGCCCTGCTGTCGCAGGATATTGGTGAATATTACAAAGCCATTGAACTATATAAAAAGGCACGGAAAAAAGAAAAAAGCCGTACCCGGCGTATTGAATATGCCTATAATATTGCTGAAAGTTACCGGGCAATCGGCTTGTATGAATATGCGGCTCAAAACTATAAATTTGCCATCCGTTTGGGCTACCCTGATAACGAGGCTTTGTTGCGTTATGCCGAAATGTTGCGAATTACCCAGGATTTTGAGGAAGCCACTGAAACCTATCGTACTTACCTTGACTCGGTTCCGGGAGACCAGCGGGCGCTCGACGGATTGGAAGCAATGCGAAAAACCCAGGAGTGGGTGGCCAACCCTACACGACACATTATAAATCCAATCAAGGAAATCAACTCGCGTGAAAGTGATTTTGCTCCCGTGTTTGTGGGAGGACGTGATAATGAAGTAATTTTTACTTCAACGCGTAAGGCCGCTACCGGCAAAAAAGAGAGCATGATACACGGCCAGAAATATGCCGATTTGTTCCGGGCCAATTTTAGCGTACAGCGACAAAAATGGCAACAACCCAAATTACTTGATGAGACTCTGATGATTAATACGGGCGATGAAGAAGGGGCAGCCACGTTAAATTCTTCCGGCGAGCAGATGATATTTACACGTTGCCGCTATGATAAAACGCAGGCGATGGGAACGGAGTTGTTTTCCACTTCTCAATCAAGAGGTTCGTGGTCGGAGCCCATTAAGCTGAGTGTTGTGGGAGATAGTATCATTGCAGCTCACCCTGCCTTAAGTGCAGACGGATCGGTGCTGTATTTTGTTTCGGATATGCCCGGTGGACAGGGAGGTAAAGATATTTGGATGGCAACCGCAGAAGGAGGTTCGTTTGGAAAGCCTGTAAACATGGGATCGGCAATTAATACGGCCGGAGATGAAATGTTCCCGTTTGTGCGAGACAATGGCGAACTGTACTTTTCTTCCAACGGCCACATTGGAATGGGCGGGCTCGATTTGTTTATGGCCACAAAAAACGAAGAAGGCGCGTGGATTGTTGAAAATATGGGATCACCCATGAACTCAAGCGGCGACGATTTCGGAATTTCATTTGTTACGGGAGAAAATAAAGGGATGTTTTCCTCTAACCGGAAAGGTTCGCGCGGCGATGATATTTATTCGTTTATGGTACCACCGAAAATTTACGAAGTGGAAGCCGACATTTTTGACAAGGAAACCAATGCACGGCTTGACGGTGCCACAGTCAGGGTGATTGGTACCGACGGGACCAACCTGAAAGTAAGGGCGCGCAACGGGAATTTCAAAATGAAATTAAAACCGGAAACCGAATATGTTTTTGCCGCTTTTAAAGACGGTTATTTGCGCGATAAAGCTGCAGCTAACACAATCGGGATGGAAGAAAGCAAGGATTTTCGCTTTGAAATGTTCCTGACACCAACCGATTCACCGATCAAAGTTGAAAATATTAATTACGAGTTTGGAAGCTGGGAGCTGATGGAAAGCTCGAAAACAGCATTGGATACCTTGGTAGAGATTCTGGTTTTTAATCCAACCATAACCATTGAGTTAATGGCGCACACCGACCATGTGGGGAGCGATCAGTTTAACTTCGATCTGTCGCAGAAACGCGCTCAGAGTGTTGTGGATTATCTGATTGAAAAAGGTATTAATCCGCAGCGTTTGGTAGCGAAAGGTTATGGAGAAACCTGGCCCAAAACGATTACGCGCGAACTGGCCAACCAATACGGTTTCCTGAAAAAAGGGGATGAACTGACAGAAGAATTTATCAATCAGCTTACACCCGAGCAGCAGGAAATTGCCAAAGGACTAAACCGCCGTACGGAATTCAGGGTATTGTCAACCGATTTTATTGAGAAATTTGATGCCGAGCCCGAACGCTGATCTGTTTTGATGCAGGATTTATTTAAGGCTCATTCTGAAAATCAGGTCATTACTGACTGTCTTCTGGTTTTTTAACTTTGCGTGTAAAATCGTAATCGCTTGCCCGCTTGTTTTTGGAGCGGCGAATCATGCGTCCCATTAAATCGGAAGGAGAAAAACGGAAGAAACTTACAGAAGCAGCATTTACCCGCATTTCACGGTTGTTTTCGGTTAGTATAACTGTAACCGGACTGTTATTGTCAGGATTGATCTTTTGGAAAGGAGCCTCGTACTTATTTAAAAAAGTCAAATTCTCCCGGGCTCGGTCCATATCTGTTTTCTTGTCGGGGCTAACCACAATTTCCTTCATCCCGATATGTTCCGATTCTAATTTTATGATCGGGTTAATAAGGATCGAATGTACTTCTAATACTTTTCGGAAGAAAGATATGTGAGAAAACAACAAAGAGTCGCCCGAAGAAACTTCCAGCGAAAACATACCGTTGTCGCGGCTAATGTCTTTTTCGTGCGTATTTAGGTTAATTACATAAACATCGGGGAGCGATTCACCTTTTTCATCGACCAGTTTCCCCTGTACATGAAATTTTTCCTGTTGAGCGACCAAAGCCAGACAGCAAAAAAGAAAGATGATGGTTAAAAGTTTTTTCATGGCAGAACGGTTAATATTCAAATTTCGAAAATATATGTGTTAAATCCCAATCGAGCGTACTAAATTATGTTAATGTAAGAAGCGTGTTTCATTGTAAAATATTGATGTAAAATGAAATATACCTATACGTATTCAATTCTTACTTTCTTGAAAAATTTGTGGATAAGAATTTTAACGATGCGTTTAACCACAAATTTTCGCAGTTCCAGTTCAATGGGTTGCTCCGGATCCTGATGGGCCCAGTTAATACGTGTTCCCACAATTATGTCAATGCTGTCGTGCTGAAGCAGCAGTTTTACCACTTCTTCCGGAGGAGTATGTTCCAAACGGGTGTCGCTGTTGTAATTTTCCAGTATTTCTTCCACCTTTCCCAGGGTCAGTATCCCTTCGGTTACCATTTCAAAACCTTCCATGGTAGCACTGGGAGGAAGCGTATCAATGTTTTTATTTCCGTGCTGAATTTCTACTGCCAGGTTTAGTTCGCGTGCAATAATTTCAGCAGTCGTGCCGCCACAAATAATCTTTTTGCCCTTAAATCCCTGTATTCTTTCCACAAAATCGTAGTCTTTAATTTTGTAAAAAGGCGGCCCGGTAATCAGCATAAATCTTCGGGGTTCACGAAAATACATCACTCCGCAGCTTGTATCGTCTTTTACCGAAAAGTTATCGTTTAAGCTGGCCTGGTTAACAATTTTTCTTGCCAGTTTGGTAGCTGAAATATCGGGCATTCGGGTAATCTGGCTGATCACAAAATCTTTTACCTGATCAATTCCCCAGCCCATCGGGTAACGCCGGGCACCGAGCCCTGACTGCGTAACACCATCCGACATAAATAGGATACGGTCTTCTTTTCGGGCAACAAACTCGCGGCAAAGCAGTCGTTTTCCGGTATTTTCTGCGCCACGAATATCAAGTTCGTATTCACGCGCCTGCATTAAAATTTCATTTCGTATGATCAGCACCGGGGGATTGTCGTAATTCACAATTCTTACTTTTCCATCATCTTCCAGTTCTATAATCGTAAACGTGGCATAACTTTCTTTTTCGGTACTTTTTGGAAGCGTTTCCATTATAATGCGTGCCGCAATTTCGGGTTTGGTGTGAAGCTGTGCATATTTAAGCGCCATGGTGGCGGTTAATGTGGCCAACACACTGGCTTTGATCCCGTGTCCGATCCCGTCGCTCAAAACAAGGATCGTCCTTCCTTCCTCGCGAATAATACTCGACTGAAACACATCGCCACAGGCCGTTTCTCCACGCGGGCGCAGTTGCTGAACATCTATTTCAACATGGAAATCAGGCATTATCCTCGTCCCCATAACGATAAGTTTCAATAATCGAGTTCAGCAATTCCTCTGTCTCGGCGGCATTTTCACCCAGCAAAAAAGCAACTTTCTGTACGGTTTCAATGCTTTTCTTGTTAATGCGGCGAGCCCGGTTTATGATTTCGTCCTGTACCAGCATTGGCGCCGACATATCACGGAAGACTGCACCCACCACGTGGTTTTTATACAGAGTAAGTACCGAAACATGCAACAGTTTGTTGTGGAATTTCAGGTCGCGTTCCACTTTTTCTTCCCCTGAAGTCAGCAGGTTGGCAATCATCTTGTACACCACTTCGGGAATCAGCCCGTGTACATTGGCACCTTTTAACCCGGGGATCGTTTCATATAATTCGGTGGTTTCGGAGCCCATCAACCGCGCAAAGCTTTCGTTGGAGTCAACGATTTTCAGATCGCGGTCCACCATCACAATTCCGGCAGATATTTTATGAATCATTTGCGACGAAACTTCCATTAATTCCTGTGCTTTTTCCAAACGTTGTTCGGTTTTCTTCAACTCGGTAATGTCGTTGATCGACCCGACTATCCCTACAATTTTTCCTTCGTTATCTCGAATAACGGCCTTGTTCAGGATAACATGGTGTTTGGTGCCGTCGCTTTGCCTTACCATTGTGTTGTAAACCTGTACATCGGGGTTGTTAATCAGTTCCTTGTCCTGATGAGAATACATGTCGGCCATGTCTTTTGAATGTACTTCATACACCGATTTTCCAATAATATCAACTTTCGATTTTCCGGTAAACGTTTCGTGTGCCGCGTTACACATCTGGTATATTCCGTTGATGTCGCGGTAAAAGATCGGCACCGGAAGCGCATCTATAATTTTCTGGTGAATTTCCGGGTCTTCAATGTTTCCGGAGAGGAACGATTTCTTGTCGTAAATCATGGTTAGAGTCTGTCTGATTTTTTCAACTTGAAAATTACATATTTTGAAAGCCATTTGAAACAGCCTGTTGTTTTTAATGATTATAAATTCCGCGAGAATACACCGAAAGTCATCTTTATCATTTTGTCGCAGATTATATTTGCAGATAAATCCATTGATTAACGAACCGATTACAGACAGGTGAAACTTTCAGAAATAATCAACTTGACAAATGCTCGATTGGTAGCCGGAAACCACATTGAATTGCATGAACTGACAAAAGCATTTAGTTCGGATCTGATGAGCGATGTATTAACACTTGATGAAGACCATATTTTGCTTATTACCGGACTGGCAAATGTGCAGCTTATCCGCACCGCCGAAATGGCAGATATTGAAGTGGTGTTACTTTCAAGAAACAAACGTGCAACGCCGGAAATGATTGATTTGGCGAACGAAACCGGGTTGGTGTTGCTCGAAACTCCGTATTCCATTTTCAGGGCCGGCGGAATATTGTTTGAGGCCGGCCTGTTACCAGTGTATTAATATGAGAATGGAATTTGACATAGCAAGCGGCGATTTTAAACGGGCCGGGCGTGCATCGAGCCAGATAAAAAAAGTGCTCAAACAGTTGCAGGTGAACCCGAAAATTATCAAACGCATTGTTGTGGCTATTTATGAAGCAGAGGTAAACGTGGTGGCGCACTCGGTAGGGGGAAAATTAACCGCGCTTGTGAGCGAAAACAGTATTGAGGTTTCGCTAAGCGACAACGGCCCCGGAATAAAAGACATTGAGCAGGCCATGCAGGAAGGATATTCAACCGCTACAAAAGAAGTACGCGACATGGGATTTGGAGCAGGAATGGGCTTGCCAAATATTCGTAAAAACACTGATGAGCTGAGGGTTACAAGTGAATGGGGCTTTGGAACGACGGTTTGGTTTAGAAATCAGTTTTAGGGTGAACGATTAAAATGCAGGAGGATGGATAAACTTGAAAAATATCATGCGATAAAAGTCGATGTTGATAAATGTATGGGCTGTACCCATTGCATGAAAGTCTGCCCAACAGAAGCAATTCGGATCAGGGAAGGGGTGGCAAAAATTAATCCCGACCGCTGTGTAGATTGCGGCAACTGTTTACGCGCTTGCCCGGTTGATGCGTTTTATGTGAACCACGACGGGCTGGACCAGTTACAAAAATTTAAGTACCGCATTGCTTTGTTTCCCGCGGTTATGATCGGGCAATTTCCGGAAACCTACAGCGAAGGAAGCATTTACGAAGTGCTGTTAAGACTTGGCTTTACACATATTTTTGAGGTAGAACAACCCATTCAACTGCTAATCGACAGTATTCGTGAGCAGGTGGATGCAGCCGAATCCAAACCATTGATTTCGTCGTTTTGCCCGGCAATTGTTCGCCTGATCCGGTACAAGTATCCGTCGTTGATTGATAATGTAGTTTTGATTAAAGCGCCACACGATCTGGCAGCAGAACATGCGCTTCAGCTTTTGGCGAAAGAAGGAGCAAAACGGGAGGAAATTGGCATCTTTTACATTTCTCCTTGTTCGGCAAAAATGGCCGCGGTTAAACGTCCCCTGGGCGAAAAAGAATCGATCGTTGACGGGCTGATCAATATGAACGACCTCTACAGCCTGATTATGAAAGTAATTTCAAAGAATGAGGACCAGGATACTTCCTGTTGCCGCGATCAGTTGACGCGCGATGGCATTGTCTGGAGCTTGCCGCGTGGCGAGGCGCGCCATTTCAAACGGAAATCGATGGCAGTTGACGGTATTCATAACGTGGTGAAAATACTGGAGCGCATGGAAAACGAAGATGTTCCGGAGCTTGACTTTCTGGAGTTGAAATCGTGCCACCAGGGCTGTGCCGGAGGAATTTTGCTTACCGGTAACCGTTTTCTTACCGTTGAAAGGTTGCAGAAACGGGCCAAACGCTACCCGGTAACAAAACCATGCAATAGTACCGATTGCAATGTGGAAGATTTAAAGGAGCGGTTGAAAATCAATCCGATTCCTCCCGATTATGTTTTTGCCCTGGACAGCGACCGCACCAAAGCGCTCGAAAAAATGCAGAAAGCATATCGCATTTTGTGTCAGTTGCCCGGAATTGATTGCGGCGCCTGTGGTGCGCCCAACTGTCATGCACTGGCCGAAGACATGGTGCAGGGAAAAGCGAAAATGTCGGACTGTATTTTTCTTCAAAACAGGTATTTAAACGAAAATAAGATAACGCTCGCCAGGGCTACCCGGAATCTTGAAAAAGCCTGGGGTAAAAACAGATTTGATGCAGACTGTAATAAAAGAGGAGGTAGAAATGAAGGTTTCTGATTTGGTTGAAAAGTTCGGATTAAAGGTATTTTCCGGAGAAGCCGGACTTGACCGCGAAGTAACGGGCGGCTATGTTTCCGACCTGCTAAGCGATGTGATGGGAAATGCCCGAGAAGGCGTTGTGTGGATCACCCTGCAAACCCATCAGAATGTAATGGCCATCGCCTCGTTAAAAGACCTGGCCGCAGTAATTCTGGTAAAAAACCATGAGCCGGAAGAAGACACGCTGGAGCACAGCAATGAAGAAAATGTCACGCTGCTGGGTACGAACATGGATACCTTTGAGATTGCCGGAAAACTTTATAATTTTTTAAACCGGTAGAATGCAACAGTTCCGGGCCGATTTACATATACACACTGTTTTATCGCCCTGTGCCGATGTGGAAATGTCGCCTGCGAACATTGTGCAAAAATCCAAAGAAGCCGGACTCTCTATTATCGGTATTGCCGACCATAACTCAACCAGAAATGCCTGGCTGGTAAAGGAACTGGCACAAAAGGAAGGAATTTTTGTACTTGCCGGCGCTGAAGTTACAACCCGGGAAGAAGTGCATTGTCTGGCTTTTTTTGAAAACGAAAGTGACTTGGCTCTATTTCAGGTTTATTTGGAAGAAAACATTCAGCGAATTCCAAACAAGGAAGGCCACTTTGGATACCAGCCCGTAGTTGATGCCGACGAAAATATACTGGAGATGGTGCCTTATTACCTGGCTTCGGCATTGAATAGGGGAATCACAGAAATTCAAAAAAAAGTGGATGAGTTGAACGGGATTTTTATTCCGGCACATGTTAATCGTCCGCTGAACGGTTTGTTTTCACAACTCGGTTTTCTTCCACCACGTCTTCGTTTCGATGCACTTGAAATTACAGGAAAGACAAAAGCCGCTCATATTCGTGAGAAATACAACATTGGTGAAGAAGTAACACTGGTGTATGATTCCGATGCACATTTTCCGGAGGATATCGGGCGAAATTATTCGTCGTTTTACCTGGAGGAATTAAATTTCAACGAAATAAAAATGGCCCTGAACCGGCAAAATAACCGTTATGTAGAAGCCTTATGAGAACGCTGTCTGATCACATACTGGATATTGTTCAAAATTCGGTGAGTGCCGGGGCAACCTTGATTGAAATCATAGTTGAGGAAAACAAAAAAAAGGACATTTGTTCATTGACAATCAACGATAACGGTTGCGGAATGGATGCAGAAACGCTGCGCCGTGCAACCAACCCGTTCTTTACTTCGCGAACAACCCGAAAAGTAGGATTGGGACTGCCGCTTTTAAAACAAAAAGCCGAAGATGCCGGCGGTAGCTTTTCCCTGGAATCGGAACCCGGAGCAGGTACAAAACTGAAAGCCGAATTTCAGTTATCGAACATCGACCGGCCACCCATGGGCGATATCTGGGACACGCTTTATCTGCTGTTTTTAAGCTACCGTGCCATTCAACTTGTGTATCGTCACCTGACTGAAAGCGGCGAATTCAGTATCAGTACCGCGGAGTTAAAGGAAGCACTTGGCGATGTTTCGTGGCAGGAAAAAGAGATAAGAAACGGAATTATTGAATTGATAAAAGCAAACCTCGAAGCGATCGGGGCAGCAAAATAAAAAAGTAATATAACTCAAAAAAACCGATAATGACTAAGATTAAATCGTTGGCTGATCTTCGTAAAATGAAGGAAGATGTACAGTCGAAAATTAAGCTTCGCGAAAACAGCGATAACTCGGGCCAACTGGTTCAGATTAAAGTTGGAATGGCAACCTGCGGAATAGCCTCGGGCGCCAAAGACACCATGAAATTTATTATTGAAGAGCTGGAACAGGAAGCCATCGACGCGGTGGTTACCCAAACCGGTTGCATGGGTTTTTGTTATGCCGAACCTACCGTGGAAGTGATTCTTCCCGGAAAAGAGCCGGTGATTTTCGGCCATGTAGGCAAAGAAAAGGTGCACGAAATTATCGATGCGTACATCAAGCGCGGCGAGCTGGTTGACGGAATTATTCCGGTAAATTTTAAGACCATTGACGACTAATCAAATCAGAAACTTATGACCGATTATAAAATGCATCTGCTAATTTGCGGCGGTACCGGATGTAAAGCCTCAGAAAGCGATGAAATTAAAAAAGAACTGAACCGCGTAATCGACGAGCTGAACCTGGAAGATGAGGTGCAGGTAGTATCGACCGGGTGCTTTGGCTTTTGCGAAAAAGGGCCGATTATTAAAGTACTTCCCGACAATACTTTTTATGTGCAGGTTACGCCGCACGATGCGGTTGAAATTGTTGAAGAGCACGTGGTTAAAGGGCGCCCGGTGGAGCATTTGTTATACACCGATCCGAAAACCGCCAAACACGTTCCCGATTCAAAGGGGATGGATTTCTACAAAAAACAGATCCGTATTGCCTTAAAAAACTGTGGTTTTATCAATCCTGAAAACATTGATGAATACATTGCCCGCGACGGTTACCAGGCACTGGGTAAATGTCTCACCGAAATGACTCCTGTCGAAGTTATTAAGGAGGTAAAAGACTCCGGGTTGCGCGGACGTGGCGGCGGTGGTTTTCCAACCGGACTGAAATGGGAGATCACCAAAAATGTGGAGAACGAGCAAAAATACGTGGTGTGTAACGCCGATGAAGGCGACCCGGGCGCGTTTATGGACCGTTCGATTTTGGAAGGCGACCCGCATGCCGTGCTCGAAGCCATGGCCATTTGCGGTTACTGCATTGGCGCCGACACCGGTTTGGTGTATATCCGTGCGGAATATCCGCTGGCCATTCAACGCTTGAAAGTGGCTATAAAACAGGCCGAAGAATACGGTCTGATCGGTGATGATATTCTGGGAAGCGGCTTTAATTTCAAAATTGAATTGCGTTACGGTGCCGGAGCTTTTGTTTGCGGCGAAGAAACCGCGCTGATCCATTCGATGGAAGGACTGCGTGGTGAACCGACCTTTAAACCACCATTCCCTTCGGTTTCGGGTTATATGGGCAAACCAACCAACGTAAACAACGTGGAGACTTTTGCCAATATTCCGGTAATTATTAACAAGGGAGCGGCCTGGTTTAGCAGCATTGGCAGCGAAAAATCAAAAGGGACAAAAGTGTTTGCGCTGGCTGGAAAAATCAACAACGTTGGTTTGATTGAGGTGCCCATGGGAACTACTTTGCGCGAAGTGATTTACGACATTGGCGGCGGAATCAAAAACGGGAAGAAATTTAAAGCGGTGCAAACCGGAGGCCCGTCGGGGGGCTGTTTAACACAGGAGCACCTGGATATCCCGATTGATTACGATAACCTGATTGCTGCCGGTTCGATGATGGGCTCGGGCGGAATGATTGTGATGGACGAAGACGATTGTATGGTTTCCATCGCCAAATTTTACCTCGATTTTACGCTCGAAGAATCCTGCGGAAAATGTACGCCCTGCCGAGCCGGGAACAAGCGGCTTTACGAAATTCTGGATAAAATTACCCGCGGGAAAGGCCAGGTGGAAGACATTGAAAAACTGAAGGAGTTAAGTGTTGTAATCAAAGACACGGCACTTTGTGGCCTGGGACAGACCTCGCCAAACCCGGTGCTTTCAACCATTAATAATTTCGAAAAAGAATATCTGGCGCACGTGCTGGATGAAAAATGCCCGGCAGGACAGTGTAAATCGCTGGTGCGTTACGATATTCTGGAAGATATTTGCACCGGCTGCACGCTGTGTTTTCGGAATTGTCCGGTGGGTGCTATTTCGGGTGAACGCCGCCAGCCGCATTACATCGATCATAACCTGTGTATTAAGTGCGGTGTATGTTTTGAAAAATGTAAGTTCAACGCAATTACAATAAGCTAACCCGGAAACTCTGAATAATTATGGATACAATAAATCTTACAATAGATAATAAAACGGTGGTGGTGAAAAAAGGCACCACTATTCTGGAGGCGGCATCGGGCATTGGCATCGATATTCCAACGCTTTGCCATATGAAACTGGACGATTTGAACATTGAGAACAAACCCGGAGGCTGCCGTATTTGCGTGGTGGAAGTAAACGGGCGCCGGAATCTGGCACCGGCCTGCTGCACCGAGGCAAACGAAGGAATGGAGATCAACACCCACTCAATGCGTGTGATCAATGCCCGCCGGACCGTGATGGAATTGATTCTGTCTGACCATCCTTTCGACTGTTTGATCTGTGCCAAATCGGGAAACTGCGACCTGCAGGATATGGCGCACAACCTGGGCATCCGCGAGATTCGTTACCAGGGCGAACAATCGACTTACCGCGAGGATACTTCGCCGGCGATTATTCGCGAAGTGGACAAATGTATTATGTGCCGCCGTTGTGAAACCATGTGTAACGAGGTGCAGACCGTTGGCGTTCTTTCGGCCATTAACCGCGGCTTTGAGTCGGTAGTTTCGCCGGCTTTCGAAATGAACCTCGACCACTCGGTGTGTACTTACTGCGGACAATGTGTGGCCGTTTGCCCAACCGGGGCACTCACTGAAGTGGATGAAACCGGTAAGGTAATCCGCGCACTTTCTGATCCTACAAAAACGGTGATTGTGCAAACAGCACCGGCAGTTCGTGCCGCCTTGGGCGAAGAATTTGGCATGGAAGCCGGAACGCTGGTTACCGGAAAACTGGTAGCTGCCTTGCGCCGCCTGGGATTTGATCATGTTTTTGATACCGATTTTGCAGCCGACCTTACCATTATGGAAGAGGGTACCGAATTGTTGAATCGTTTGGGAAAACACCTCGCGGGCGATAAAGATGTAAAATTGCCGATTCTGACTTCCTGCTGTCCGGCCTGGGTGAAATTTTTCGAACACCAGTTTCCGGAGATGAAAGACATTCCGTCAACAGCGCGTTCGCCGCAGCAAATGTTCGGAGCAATTGCCAAAACTTATTTTGCTGATCAGTTGGGTGTAAAACGCGAAGACCTGGTGGTGGTTTCGATAATGCCCTGTGTGGCCAAAAAATACGAATGCGGCCGCGATGAGTTCAAAACCAATGATAATCCGGATGTGGATCACGCTATCACAACGCGCGAGCTGGCGGCTTTGATCAAGTTGTCGAACATCGATTTTAAAGCGCTGCCCAACGAGGAGTTTGATAATCCGCTGGGCGAATCAACCGGTGCGGGAGTTATTTTCGGAACAACAGGTGGCGTAATTGAAGCAGCAGTTCGTACGGCTTACGAAGTGCACACCAAAAAAGAATTGCCCCGCCTTGATTTTGACGAACTGCGCGGAATGGAAGGTATTCGCGAGGCAACCATCGATTTCGACGGGCTTCCGATAAAAATTGGTATTGCCCACGGTCTTGGAAATGCCCGGAAACTTTTGGAAGATATTCAGGCCGGGAAAAGTGAATTCCATGCCATCGAAATTATGAGCTGCCCCGGTGGTTGCATTGGCGGCGGCGGCCAGCCTTATCATCACGGAAATGCTGAGGTGATCAAACAACGGCAAAAAGCAATTTATAAGGAAGACAAAAACAAAACGATCCGGAAGTCGCACGAGAATCCGTATATCGTTAAGTTATACGAAGAATTCCTTGGAAAACCGATGAGCGAAAAAGCACATCACCTGTTACATACGGAATATTTTGACCGGACTTAGCAATGCGTGAATGCAGGAATGATAGAATGCTTTAATTTTAAAATCACAGAAAATGCCAAAAATAAAACTTGCAGAAAATACCATCAAGCTCATAAAAACGATTTGTGCTGAGTTTGAGAACAAGGAAAGCGAACTGATAAATGTGTTGCACCGGGTGCAGCAAAAATTGGGTTATTTACCGGCCGAAGTGCAGGAAGTGATTGCCCGTGAATTAAAAATGTCGGTGGCAAAAGTTTACGGAGTTGTTACTTTCTACAGCTTTTTTACGATGATCCCGCAAGGCGAATTTCCCATTTCAATTTGTATGGGAACGGCGTGTTATGTGCGTGGCGCCGAGCAGGTGCTTAACGAATTTAAACGCCAGTTAAAAGTGGAAGTGGGCGAATCAACCGACGACGGTAAATTTTCGATCAACTGCCTGCGTTGTGTGGGCGCCTGCGGACTTGCACCCGTTGTAACGGTAGGCGAGAAGGTTTTCGGACGTGTAGCGCCATCGGACGTTAAAAAAATTATTGCCGAGTACCGCGATGGCTGTGCGGATGATGTAAAAACAGCCTGATATAACTACAAGAAAGTCATGCTCTCACTTCAGGTGAGGGTATGACTATATTTTACCCTGAAATACTTTTGATGAATTCGATGCTGCGCTGGTTAAAAACATCGGGCTGGTCGATGTTGCAAACATGGCCGCTGTTGCTGATCACTTCGAGCTTCGAGTTAAAATGTTTTTTTACCAGGTTCGAAACCATGGGAAGAAACATGTGGTCGCGGTCGCCCATTATATAAAGCACCGGGGCCGACGCTTCCTTGATCAGAAATTCCTGAAGGTTTTGTTTGATTTCGGACGACATCCGGAGCCATTTCCTGAATTCTTTCTCGCCTAAACGAACCGCCTCTTTGATAAACAGTTTACGCGATTCAATATCTTTTTTGTACGGAATCAGAATCCATGCATTGATTTTGTACAGCCACATGTACGGAACGATTGAATTCAGCAATTTTGCCACGTTTAACAAAGCTTTTATACGTGTGTTAAACTGAATAACAGCTCCTCCCAGTATGATGGATTCAGCGCGTCCGGGAGCCAGTTTGTCCATGGCACGGATGACGATGCAGCCCAGCGAAATGCCAACCAGATGTGCTTTTTCTATTTGAAGGTGATCCATCGTTTTAACCACGTCCAAAGCAATCTCATCAAACTTGTAGATTTCTTCCTGCGTATATTCTTTTTTCGATTTTCCGTGGCCGCGCAAATCAACCAGCAACACGTTAAAGTGCTTCTTGAATTCGCGCAATTGCCTGAACCAAACAATATTGCTGCCGCCGGCGCCATGGATGAAAACCACCCAGGTTTTTGACGTTTTGTGATGAAATGTTTTGTGGTACAGCATGGCGCAAAAATAGCATTAAAAATTAATTTTCAACTTTTCATTCAAAAGTTGAACTGCTAAAAATAGTTAAGTGTCAGCCAATTTGAATTCAGGAACAAATAACTCGCGGTGGGTTTCGGCCAGCATCTCCTTTAACGGAATGTTTGCCGGAATTCTGGAATCATCAATTTTTGCAATGTTCTCATTGCTGGGCAACACTCCCGGAAACCAATGTCCCTTTTGTTCGAAAATTTTGTAGCGGTATTTGGCATATTCTTTCATATCGTAACATTTCCACAGCTTTCGTAAACGAAGTACCTGCGGAATATTGATTCCTGAAGGATCATTTTGCAGGTCGTAACCGTCGTAGCTTGCAAAAGGATCGTCGTTAATAAAGCTGTCAAGCCGCAGTTTAATGTTATGCTCCAGCGACGACCACGGAAAGGGAATTGGAAAAATGCCTTTCATCTCGTCAAAATGCTCGTTTTCTGTCATTCCGAACGACAGCGTGTGAACCGCCGGATGTTGCAAACAAAAGCGGGCGTTCCATTGAATTGGCGTTAGCGGGGCAGTGGCCTGCCGTACTTTTTCGGGCGCCTTAAAAAGCTGTCCGCCCTTATCGTTGGGCGAAATGATGAATACACCCATATCGTTTACCTGGGCTATGTTAACGGCTGCCAGGTTGCGTTGGTCGAAGTAATAGTAATGCAGGTTTACAAATTCAAAAAGTCCCGAGTCGATAGCACGTATAATCACTTCGAGCGGTGCGTGTGTGCTAAATCCAACATGACGGATAATGCCTTCTTCTTTCAGCTTTAACAGTTCTTCAACGGCGCCGCCATTTTTACAGCTTTGTTCAAAAAGGTGACTCGTATTCAGCCCATGCCAGCCATAAAAATCAAAATAATCGGTTTGAAGATCTTTTAGCTGTTGCTCCACCAGTTTGCGGGTTTCTTCAGCTGTCAGCGGATTTCCTTTTGTCATCAGGTGATAGGAGTTGCGCGGAATTTTCAACTCTTCATTTAAAACTTTGCCGTAAACTGTTTCGCTTTTTTTGTAGCCCCAGGCCGTTTCAAAGTGGTTGATTCCGGCCTCAAAAGCATGCTGCATCACATTTATGCAATGGTCGAGCGTTTCTTTTGGAATATCGTTTCGCGGATCTTTCGAACCATGTTTAAAGCGCATGCCTCCTAAGGTAATCACACTCAGCTGTTCTTCGGTTTTGCCAAAACGCCGGTATTGCATGCTTTCTTTTTGATTCAGAATTGCAGACATAATCAATAATTTAGAACAAAGCTCTTTAAAAAGCTTAATAGAGCTTAACAGGTGCCGGTAAAAATTGTTTGAGTTAATGTTCTTTTATTGTTGAAGGAGAACCTGCAGCTTAGTAACAAATGCAAGATGATCATTCGGGTGGCTCATTTAAAGAAAAATTTCCCAATACGGGAAAGTTAGAAATGTTTGGCACGATATTAATGTGTTGTTTGTCAGTTGTTTGTGTTTTGCGGTCTGGTAGTTGCTTATTAAGAGGCAAGCGACAAAGAATGACGAGTAGAGCAATTTCTACAACTGGTTGGTTTTATGTTTAGGGTTTGTAAAATACCAATCATCAAATAAAAAGCGTCATAGTGTTCTACTCAATCTTATAAATAAAAAAACCGTTCGGTTCTCGAACGGTTTTTTATTTTAGTGTTCTACTTCAAAAAGCGCCATACAAAGCTTCTACAACTTTGTTGGTAAATAATTCTAAATAAAATTGAGTTTGCGTCCTTACACTATAAAATCCCGATAATGGCTAAAAGGTAACCATCCCGAATGTTATTTATTCTTGTTTTAAATAATTTTAGTTCAGTAAAAAACAATTTCAACTTAAAGTTTCTCAATTCGGAAAGTTTCAGAAATATCAGTTTCCAGTTCTGACTTGTCTGTTTTTTTGAGTAGGATATTTTTCCCCAACAGATCGTCAGAAAACGAATTGTTCCTGATTTGTATGTTTTTACAGAATTCAAAAGTGAAAGTATATTGCCGCTTGTGGTAAGGTTCAAAAGTATAGCTTCTGAAAACTTCGTTGTTTTTGAAACTGATTCCGTCAACCGAACGGGCAAAAAGCACAGGGTAATCAAACGGATGAAAGCGGTTGTTCTCGATTTTTATATTTCGGTGAAAAGCAGGTGTTTCTTCATCCAGTTTCGGAATAATGGGATAAATGGAAATAATCGCCTCACAAAACTGATATGGGCTGGTATTACATAGTTCCCCAAATGTATTGTTTCGGATGGTTACGTCTTTCACGGCACCCGACTCAAACCAGCCGTTGGCATCACCTGCGATGAGAATGGCGCTGCCGCTCGATTCAAAAGTATTGTTCTCAATCCGTACTTTTCCCGGCGTTGAAACCAGCAATCCTCTTGCCCGGCAACTTTTGAATTGCGTATTGGTAATCTCCACATCAGGCGACCAGGTTAGGTTTTCCAGTGCATCACCCACTTGTAACGTTGTGGGTACGGGTTGGGAAAATGTCAGTACAAAAACAGCTTTGCTCAGTGGTTGAAATGAGACAACTTCTCCCGTACCCAGCGAATTCATCCGTTCGTTTTCAATAAAGCTTACCTTGTCTCCTTTGTGGCCCCAAACCATTCCCGAGCTTTGGTTATGCATAAATTTGCATTTTACTTTGTTTCCCGGCATTAACTCCTGTACCTGCACACTGGTGCCGTGTATATTGATCGGGTCGTCCATCAGACCGGCAAATTCGCAAATGGTAACTTTTATCAATCCTTTGCAATTGGATATTTGCAAGCCGTCGTCTCCACCTCCGAAATAATGGTTGCGTGCCAGGTTGGGAATCGCTTTGTACTGGTCGAAGGTAAGGTCTTCGCTGAATTGTGCCAGAATGCCAAGTCCGGTAGCATGGAAAAGCAACAAATTTTGGACGGTAATATTTTTTGAGCCGGTAATAAATACACCCGAATGCGCCCGGTTGGCATAGCGCATTACCAGGAAGTTCCCCTTTTGTGGTTTTCGTTTAAAATTATTGTAGAGCCGCAGAATACCCGGCATGGTTGCCACCGCTTTATACTCGCGCCAATTATCGCCCAGGCAACCGTTGTCTCCGGTTTGTGGTACAACATAGCGGCCTTCCTGATCGAATTCCATGGTACTGTACCATTCATTTAACTTATCGCCTTCAGGGAAGTAAAGTTTATCGTCTTCAATTCTGAAATTCATTTCTTTTGGGTTGAAAGAGAGGTCGATGTAATGATCTGTCACTTTCATAACCTTGGCCTGCGCAATCAAGGGTTGTTGCCAGTCAATCCGCAGGTTTTTCAGAACAATGTTGCGGCAGTTGTCAAAGGTAAAAGGCTGCATCTGATCGTGAAAAATGAGTGTAGCCCCCCGCCCGTCAATTGTGAGGTTGTTTACATTTTCAAAAAGAAAAGCACAGGCTTTGGGGTTGATATCGGAAGTGTTGGATTCAAAATAGGTTTTTTTTGTGCACTCATGCGGGTAAAAATGGTATTCTCCCGGACTAAACAACAACACTTTGGGCTGGTCTCCCTGAATGTCTTCTATCGCTTTGTTGATGTATTTTACAGCATCTCTTTCTTTGGTGCGGAACAAACCGTAATCTCTTAACTTGATATAAATGGTGTCGTTGGCAGTTGAGGCAGCCAAAAACTGTGTAACAAAAACACAAATCAGAAAGAGGGTAAAGCGACTCAGAAATTTCATAAAAATGTTTTTCCGAAAGATACCTATTTTGTCGTTTTTCTTTCGCATATCCACTCAAAAACCTGGTTGGGTTGTGGTTTTTACAGGCAGTAAAAAAGTACAAGAGACCAGGAATACCGGAAGTATTTATAAGGCCAGGTTCACCAATGTAATTCCGGCGCCGCCAAAGTCAACATGTTCATCTTTATAATTACGTACCATTGGTTCGGCACGCAGGTACTCGCGGATGGTTTCTTTCAGAATGCCGTGGCCTTTGCCATGAAGGATACGAAGCTGACCCACTTCAAACATAATCGCTTCGTCGATAAATTCCGTGATTTTGGTAATAGCCTCATCCACCCGTTTCCCGCGGACATCAATTTCGGGCTTAAACGAAAGCCGGCGTTCCGAAAAGTTTTCACCCAAAACCGAAGGTTTGCCGTAGCGTTTTTTGTCGATCTTTTTGGCTTCGTTGTTACTGATTCGCTCAATGTTTTTACGTGGAATGGTCGTCATCAACTGACCAAAAGCGACAATGGCATTTTTCTCGTTTACTTCGATGAGGTCGCCAATGGTATCCTGGCCTTTGATGCGGACTTTGTCACCGGGGCGCATCTCGATCCGCTCCTCTAATGTCTCTTTTGGAATCGGTTTTTTCGATTCCTCGGGGCGGCGGCGGTTACGTTCCTCTTCACGGCGGCGGAGCTTCGAAAGTTTTCCGGCAATCTGTTGATCGTCGCTGGCTGATTTTTTCCCCACTTCTTTTTTCAGGCCTTCCAGCTCTTCACGCGCCTGCCGGGTTTTCTCCTTATCGGCCTGTGCATTTTTTATTTCGCGGATGGTGTTCTCAATCCGTTTGTTCACATCTTTCAGCAAAGCATCGGCTTCTTCCTTTGCTTTTTTGAGGATCTCCTTACGTTGCTTCTGAATTTCTTCCAGTTCACTCTGGTAATTTTCAGCTGTGTTGTCGAGAATCTTTTCCACTTTGCGGATTTTCATCCGTTTGGTTTCCCAGTAGCGTTTGTCGCGGTCGATCTGCCGCAGGTTACGGTCGAAATCGATGTGATCCTGCCCGATTTTTTCGGTGGCTTTCTCCAGTATTTCTTCCGGAAGGCCGATTTTTCGTGCAATTTCAAAAGCAAACGAACTGCCGGGTTTTCCGATCTCCAGTTTGAAAAGCGGATTCATCTGGTGCGCATCATAGAGCATGGCGCCGTTTACAATTCCATCGGCCGACGAAGCAAAATGCTTGAGGTTGGTGTAGTGCGTGGTAATCACACCAAAAGTGCGCTGCTGGTTCAGCTTATCGAGGATCGACTCGGCAATGGCGCCCCCTAACATCGGTTCGGTACCGGTTCCGAATTCGTCGATCAGCACCAGCGTTTTTTCGTTGCAGTTACGTACAAAATGCTTCATGTTCATCAGGTGCGAACTATAAGTACTCAGGTCGTTTTCAAGCGACTGCTCATCGCCGATGTCGATAAACAACTGATCGAAAATACCGGTTTTACTGCCATCGTTTACGGGTATCAACAAACCGCATTGCAGCATGTACTGCAACAATCCGGTGGTTTTCAGGCACACCGATTTCCCCCCGGCATTGGGCCCCGAGATCAGCAAAATATGTTCTTCTTCGGTGAGTTTAATATCAAGCGGAACAATTTTTCGTTTTTCCTTTTGAAGCGTTTTCAGCAACAGCGGATGAATGGCGTGGTACCATTCAATAATCGGCTCGTCGCGAAAGTCGGGGCGTTGCGCATCAAACTCCACGGCTAACAAAGCTTTGGCCCGGATAAAATCGATCTCGCCCAGGAAATCGTACGAATACGCCAACTCGGTTAGGTAGGGGCGGATGTCGTTCGAGAAATTGGTCAGGATTTTGATTACTTCGCGGCGTTCGGCATATTCCAGTTCGCGGATTTCGTTGTTCATCTCCACAATTTCTGTGGGCTCTATGTACGAAGTTTTTCCCGTAGCCGACTCGTCATAAACAATGCCTTTTAACTTGCGTTTGTTAGCTGCCGGAACCGGGATAACTGCCCGTCCGTCACGGATCGACACCGAAGCATCTTCTTCTGCCCAGCCATCTTTTTGCGCCTGCTTCAGGATGCTTTGCAGCCGTTTCGACATGCTGTTCTGCATGTTAAAAATGCTGCGGCGGATCTGCGCCAGCTCCGGAGAAGCATTGTCGCGGATCTTCCCGAATTTATTTACGATTGTATCAATGCGGTCGTAAATATACGGGAACACCTGTACGTTGGCAGTTTTTTGCTTGAGCAGCGGAAAAACAACTTCCTCCTGTTTGCTGAAAAAAGTTACAATGGCGCGCACAGCCTCCAGCGAGCGTTTCAGGTCGTATAGTTCCTGTGGTTCCAAAAAACGGCCTTCGATGCGGATTTTTTGTAACGCCGCCCGCAAGTCGTAATAATGCCCCGCCGGGAAATTGTCAAACTCGCGCACAATGCGGCAAAACTCTTCGGCCTCGCCCAACTGTTGTACAAGCGCTTCGTGCGAGGTCTGGAAATGCATCTCGTCCACCCATTCGTTGCCCATGGTGCTGATGCATTTGGCATGTAGCATTTCGCGGATACGGTCGAAACCGATCTTCGCCTCAAAATTATGCGGATAAACCTTGTTCATTGCGGTGCAAAAATACAGTTCAGAGTTGAAAGTTCAAAGTTGAAAGTTCAGAGTTCAAAGTTCAGTGATCAGTAATCAGTCACAGTATTCGGTCACGGTGTTCAGCGTTTAGTCGCAGTATGTGATCCCCAAAACTCAGTACTCACTCTAAACTTTAAACCCTGGACTCTAAACTCTTTCCCCTCATTAACATAGTTTAATTTTTTTTGAGGCCTGTTAATAGCTTTATTTCAGAACTTTGGAAAAACAAAGCCAGCTCATGAAACAACTTTTACTCGCCATTTTAATTCTTTCCGGTATGTGTTCGCTTGCCCAGGAAAACCGCATGGTTATTCAGGGGAAAATTGTAGATGTAAAAGGCCACCCCGTTCCTGATGTTTATATTGTAAACATGGTTAGTCATGAAAAGGACATCAGTTTAAAGAATGGAGTTTTTACCCTGAAAATTTTGCCCACCGACTCACTGTTGTTGTCACACATTTCGTATTTCAGAAAAATAGTAAACGCCACTTCGTTGCTTCGAAATCCGGTGCTTGTGCTCGAATCGGAAAGCATAAATGTGAAAGAAATAACTGTTTCGCCCGAAGAAAAGTCGGCAGCGGAAATTGTTAGTCAGAATTTAAACGTGGCGGAGTGGGACATCCGGCCACAGCCCGGCGATGGTTTTTCGGAGTCGGGAAGAGCCAAACAAACGTTGGCGCAAAACAACAGTGTGTTGCGTAGCGAAGCTTCCTCTGTTTCTTTCCTTCGGTTTTCGATTGGTGATATTTTGGGAAAATGGAAGAAAAAGCGGCAGCGACGAAAAAATAACCGCTAGCTCAGAAGAAGCCACAAAACTTGAGCTGCGAGCCACGAGCTTGTTGCGAATAAAAAATGGAAATTGAATGATTTGCATTGAATATCAGTCAATGCCGGGTACGCACGGGATAAGTTTAATGTAACCATTCGATATGAGTTGCGCCAAAAATTAACCCGGCTCAATGTAAGTTCTTGAGCCGGGTTAATGTATTTAAAGTTACCTTTTATCCTGTTTTGTTTTTAGGCAGCAAGTTGCCTTTTTCTGAAGCGAATTACCACAAGCATTCCGATAGCCGCAAACACAAGTACAATGGCCCAGTAAGAAACAGGAACAAGAACAGCAGCAGTAGGATAAGCGGTACCACCTACCACAAAGGTTGAGCCTATACTGGCATTCATATCCGCAATTCCGTCACTGTTTAAAGGAATGTCTTCGTAGGTGCCGGATGGCACTGTTTTATCCAAGGTTACACTGGCATAAAAAAATCCGTATCCCAAGTCGTTGTGAATGGCCTTTCCGGTAGCATCCGATGGATTGTAACTCTGATTTATGGTTGTATAACTGTTGCTTACAGCACACAATGTGTAATCAAAAGTTCCGGAGGCCGGATCTGATATATATCTTCTTATATGCAACACGGCACTGGTTATGGGTAGGGTAATGCCATAATTGCTTAAATTGCTTAAATCAACGGCAAAAAAGTTATTATACACAGTGTTGTTATAATCTCCACAAAGATAATTTGTATTTCCAGCTGAATGTTCACCGGTTTTTTTATACCAGCCACTGTTTAACAGGGGAACTGCAACGCCGTTAATGATAAATGCATTATTGACATTAGAGTTGGAAGAGGAAAAAACAACCTCAACAGCAGCACTTGTAGTACTGGCAGAGCGTAAAACCGGAAGTCCGTCGGGTGTTGCGGTCCCGGTTTGGGCAAAAGCAGTTACTCCAGCCATAACATTCAAAATAAGTATGGCAACGAAGACTTTCATACAGAGTAAAAATTTTTTCATTATAATATTCATTTATTGATGAGTTAAAGTGGAATTCATTATGATCAAATATAAGACATACAGGTATTTTTATTGTCATCTGTTTCAATTTTTTTTCAATTTTCCATTTAAAGAATAATAAGGTTAAGCGGAAAAGACTTCGTGTCTGCCAAATTTTCTATCTCCTCCGCTCCCGTGCGTTTGTATCGCGCAGAAAAGAAATAAATTAAAGGCCACACGATACAATCAGTGCGGCAGCGAGGATACACGATGCTTGTAAATTAATGGCAAAAGCCTCTCGGTATGGTTTTCTGTAGCCCCGGGCTTAAGCCCGGGGTAAGTGATAAACACCAAAGAAAAGGCTTCAACCTTTAATTGCCGCTTACCCGATCCCCAGTGTTGAGTTAACCCTAAACTCTGAACTCTTTTCTCCCAACACATGTCTAATGTTTAAAACTTTTAGTAAATTAGTACCTCATCAATGTGACAGCCCTTAACAATCAGCAGCAAACGATAAGACCATCCCGGAAATTACTAAAGGATAATTTGTGATTGTAAATGCCTGCGATTACGTGCAAATGTATATAGCAGCAGGCAAGAATGCGTTGAAGGTGTGCAACAAAGTATTATAACGAATAGTGAAATAAATGGGAAGCATATACAAATACGTTGGCAATCATTAAAAATCAGGTATTAATTTTTAAAATAAAAAATCATGGACAAAAAGGCACCTAATGGTGGAGTTTGGTATGACGAGTGGCAAAGTGATTACTTGTGCCCAACTCCAGGATTCAACACCTATCGGCATGCTATTGAAATAGACCCGGAGCCGACACTAATAATGGCAAAAGTTGGAGAATTATCAGCTATATGCGGAATTAAATGTGACTATCCGGAAACAGGAGAAGATCATCCGGTTGAGCGAAAATATTCGTGGGAAGAGGGATGGTCAATTAGTGGAAGTTTCTCCGGTGACACAGGAGAACTATGGAAGGTACTTAAACTTGGAGTTGGAATAAGTGCGTCCTATTCTCAAAAACAAGAGGTTACAGATGTAATCAAACATAAATTTCCTCACTGCGACAGAGATGGAGTGGTTAGATGGTGGAGTGTCCCCATTTATCAGGTTGAAAAAACATATACTGCTAAAGTGTGGAGGTATTATAAAAATGCAAGGGGAGGAATGATGCAAGACAGAGATGGAGGCTGGTATAGAACACCTCAGGGGTCTGTTTCCTGGACTTACCACTTTTATCTGCTTGGTACAAACGAATTTAGCGACAAATCGTGCGAGGAGTGGAAAGAAATAATTCCCAAAGGGAATAAAAAAGCAGTTATTGGCAGAGTAAAAAATGTGTCACAGATAAGGGAATTTACGGAGCAAAGCCAGGAGTTTGCATTAAGGAGCTTATCAAAACGAATAAAATTGAAAAATCATGACAAGGCGGTATTAAATGCAATACTGGGCAATGACAATGATAAAATTGAAGAAATTATTGATGAAATTGGAATTAATTATGAAAATGTGACTGAAGAGACTGAAACATTGGCATGGTTAATATCGAATCGCGACATTTTTGAATTTCTTAGTGATAACGAAAGAAAATTGATAAAGAAGAGCTTTAATCTTTAAAGTAACTCCCTTTTAACGCAGTTTTCTGTAACCCCGGGCTTAAGCCCGGGGCAAGTGACAGATATCAAGGGAAAGGACTTTAGCCTTTAATTGCCGCTTACCCGATCCCTGATGTTGAGTTAACCCTAAACTCTAAACCTCCGCTCCCGTGCGATTGTATCGCGTGTGAAAGAAAAAAATTAAGGCCACACGATACAATCAGTGCGGCAGCGAGGAGAATGCAGTTAAAGCCGATACCCAGGGATTGAACATCCTTGAATCGGTACAGGAAAAAATACGCGAAACACAAAAAATTCAATTTGAGTAATCCTTAAATATTAGAATTCTAAAAAGCTAAATTATGAGAAAGACACCGATATTGTTGACAGTAATTTTACTTGGCCTGTTTTGCTCGTGTTCCTTAAAAAAGGACAAAAGGATTGACCAAAATAAAATCAATGAACATTACAGTTCGGTTGGTTTATCAGTTAACCCTCAAAATGTGTATGAGGATGACTATAACTTACTGATTAAGGAATTACAGCAAATTAATAGGCCGGATGTTATTGCTAAAACTAAACGCGGCTTCCCATTTGTGATGTCGTGCGAAATACTCGGCGATTATTTTACAAGTCCTAAATTAAAGGGAAAATATGCCAAAACTGAAGTTGAATTATACCCCGTTCAGGCTGCAATAATCAAAGCTACTTACGATAAAAAACTGTATGATTTAAACGATATCGAAAAAATAGAAAAGTTTAATTACAAGGATCTTACCGTTCTGTTTCAATTAATGAGAAAACTGGATGTTAAATGGATTTTGCGTGAAAACAATTACATCGAATTCTCGGGTTGTGTGCCTCCTGCAGATAATGGTCTTGATTTTTATAATGGATATATTTATTGTGTGAATGATTCGGTTCCGGAAATAAATAAGAATGTATCCTATCCTGTGCTTTACCGGTTAGATGACAATTGGTATTTTTTTGTTCGGGAAACTGATCGGAGTGGTGGGGCCCAATAAGAAACCGATACTCCTCCGCTCCCGTGCGTTTGTATCGCGCAGAAAAGAAAAAAATTAAAGGCCACACGAAACAATCAGTGCGACAGCGGGGGGACACTATAGATATCAGCAATAAAAACACGATAACCGGACTAATGATGAAAAATAAAGCACATGCAAATGGTGTTTGCCATCCATAAACCTCAATAATCCTGCATTGTTTTTGTTAAACAGAATACTAACTTTATAACTGAAAGGAAGCTGGTCAACACTAATCATCATGTATGCCACGAAACGTTGTATCAAATCATATCAATAAGTTTAACGAAGCTTTAGCGCAGATTTGTTCTAAAACCGATGAACTCAGCTACTGCTTACTGCCCGAAATTGGTACGGGCAAGTTTAAGCATTACAAACGGCCCAATTGGGATTTGTACATTGGTGACTTTAAACTTGTTGAAGATGTGCGTTTTCAACGTTTGCCCAACCCCGACGATGCCGGTAACTATGGAATATCGTTTCAGACTGTAAGCAATGATCTTGACACCAGCAACTGGGAAAAACAGGATATTAAAAAAGCTGCTGAAGGGTTGGTTTTCCATTCTAACAACTCAACAATAAATACATTGTGGCACCGGAATACCGAATGCAGTTTGGTACACTGGTCGTTTAACCGCACGTGGATAAAGGGAATTGAAAGCGAACTTAATTTCCCGGAAATAATCGGGCAAATGCTGGCTGAACAGGAAAATCCGATGTTTCATGTGCCGTTATCGAGCGAAATGCGCCGCAATATCCGCGAAATGTTTTACCTGTCTGCCGAAATTTACAGCCCCTTTGTTGAGCCTTATTTGTATGGTAAATGCCTCGAATTATTTACACAGGCCTCGGGGCTTATCGTTCAAAATGTATCAAGCCACAATAAAAAACAACACATCCACCCCGACGACTTTAATGTACTGGAACACGTAAAAATCCGACTAATAAACAATTACCAAAACCCGCCTGCAATGGGCGAATTAGTGGAGCAAACGGGCATGAGCAAAAGTAAATTACAACGTCTGTTTCATGCCACTTATCATACTTCGGTTTACCAGTTTATAAAAAATATTCGCATGGAAAAAGCCATGGAGCTGCTTCTGCAGGGCTATTCGGTTACCGAAGCCGGATATGATATTGGTTATTCTTCCATCCCCAACTTTTCCGCAGCATTTAAAGAGCATTTTAATCAGCCACCGGGTAAAATCGTTTCGGGGTAAGCCTTATTTCTACCTTTACTGATAAAATGTCGATTTTACACCGTGGCTTCAGCCCGGTGATAAAAGGAGCTCTTAAGATTAATATGGCTTTAGCCATTAAGTTTCTGAATGTTAAAGGCTAAAGCCGAACCTGAATTCTGCCTGAAATCACCGGGTTAAAACCCGGTGCAATAAAATACCATATACGTTTTTGTTTTCACACCGCCTGTGAAGGACGGTGTGAATCAACTTGTTCAAAATCGATTAAGTAGAATAAAAAGTGCTGATTTTACCCCTTTTGATTCCTTTCCATAAAACCTTGAATCTTTTTGATAAGAACAGTAAACGGTTTCGTAACACCTTTGCAATGTGAAATTTAATTACTCATTTAAAAAAACATTGAATTATGAAACGTTTATTATTAATTGGTGTGGTTGCACTGGGAGCTTGTTCAACCGGCACAAAAAATGAAGACCAGGTGAAAACAAATTATCCATCGCCTTTTATGGATGCAAAAAATACGGAGTTATTCGAAATTCATAATGGCGCCGTGGTCTCGAAAGAAACAAAAGATTATTGGGATTTAGGTGAGCTCGATCAGAAAAGGGTGTCGTACGACGAAGAAAAAATGTACGAAGTAGCGCCGGGTGTCTGGACTTTTGGCTCGGAAAGCATTGTGAATATGCATGTGGTAAAAGGGCCTGAAGGTTTGATTCTGTTCGAAACAGGCGATAATGCCCACGATGGCCGCAACTTTTACAAACACATTCGGCAGGTTAGCGACGAACCGGTAAAGGCTATCGTTTATTCACACTCGCACTATGCACTTGGCGCCCGCGTTATTGTTGACGAAGAAGCCAAACGTGGCAATACCGACATTATGATTATCGGCCATCCGAATTTGAATGAAGAAATAATTACTACCGGTGGCGTTGCAGCTATGTACCCCGAAGTGTCGGGTGTTTTAAAGGCCCGCTCGGTGGAACAATTTAATATGTTTTCGCCCAATGAAGGACCCGACAGCGATTTTAAAAATACAATTGTTCCGGGCAGCGACAGTGGTTTTGTACCGGTAAACACGCCCGTAAACCATTTGCAAAAAATGAAAGTGGCCGGCTTAGACGTGGTTTTTTACACCGAAGGCATAGCCACCGATACCCGAAACCAGGTGATGACTTATTTCCCGGAACAGAAGATTGTGATGAACAACGTTATGTGGGGATGGTTTCCGAATATATACAGCCTTCGGGGAGGTAAATTCCGCGATCCGCAAGAATGGGTGACTTCAATTGAAATAATACAGGATTTGCACCCAAATATCCTGCTTAATACGCACAGTGTAAGTTTGACCGATCCGGTTGAAATTCAAAACAGGCTGCAAGATTATAAAGATGGTTTGAACTTTGTTTTAGACCAGACTTTAAAAGGAATTATGTTGGGTTTAACTCCTGATGAATTACAGTATTATGTGAATTTACCTGAACGCCTCGAAAATGCACCAATCCTGGTTCAGAATTACGGCGATGTAATGACCATGCCGGGCCGTATTTACACCGCAATTTTTGGCCAGTACGACAGAAATGCCGCTAACATTATAAAATTACACCCAACCGACGAAGCTGCACGAATGGTTAATGCTATGGGTGGCGAACAGGAAACCTATCAAAAAGCAAAAGCAGCTTTCGATAATGGCGACTTTTTATGGGCTGTTCAATTGTCGGACTATTTGGTTAACTTTAATCCTACGCAGCAAAATAAACAACTTAAAGCCGATTGTTTACGCCAAATGGCCTATCGTTCGCTGGCAACCAATTCGCGCTCGTGGATGATTTCGCAAGCTGTGGAGCTGGAAGGAAAAGCCGCTATACCAACTGCCATTCCTGCAACACCGGCTTCGGTACAAACAAATTTATACGATTACTTTAACTATTACCGTATTCGTATAAATCCCGAAAAAGCAGCCAACTTTAATAAAAGCATTGCCGTTGATTTTGGCAACGGACAAGTTTATGGCATGGAAGCCCGTTATGGCGTAGTTTATACCTACCCTGATTTATCGGAAATGAAAAATAAGCCATCGGTAACCCTAAAAATGAAACCTGAAGATTGGGCAATGATTTACAACAATCTGGTTTCGCCTGCCGATTTACTATCAAACAATAAAATGCAGATTAGCAATGGCTCAAAAGAAGATGCTGAACAATTCTTCAGCAAGTTCGATGTACTTTTCGATTGGGAAAATGATCCGGCATTAGAAGCCGTTAAGCAATTACTATAATACGCACAAATATATTTCATTAACAGCGTAAAAACTGTTATTTAATTCAATGTTGAGCCTCCGGGATTTATTCCGGGGGCTTTACATTTGCTATAAGCCTTGCGCTATCTCCGAAAAAATCCGGTACGAATCTACCCGTTTTTGTTGGTCGTAGATGTGCGATGAAACAATGATTTCGTCGGCATTGGTGTGTTCAATCAGCTGTTGGAGTTCATGTTCTATTTTCTTTCTTCCGCCAATAAGTGCGCAGGCAAGCATTTGGTCAATCCGGTCTTTAATAATTCCCCATTTTTCATAGCCCAGATTATGGGTTGGCGGCTGCATCAGCTCGCGCCGGCCGGTAACAATACCCATAAAGCTGCGTCTCATGGTGCTGGCCAGGTATTCGGCTTCGTCGTTGGTTTCAGCAGCAACCACTTGGCTTCCGATCATTACATAAGGCTTGCTGAGTTGGGCAGATGGTTTAAAATTTTCGCGGTAAATTTTCAGTGCCGCAAAAAGTTGTTGCGGGGCAAAATGACTGGCAAAAGAATAAGGTAACCCCAGTTCGGCTGCCAGATATGCACTGTCGGTACTCGATCCCAAAATCCAGACCGGAACGTCGGCGCCTTCAGATAAAACAGAGCGGACTTCTGCTTTGCTGTTTTCGGACGAAAAATATTGTTGAATTTTGCGTACCTCGTTTGGGAAATCCTGTGCAGCCCGCATGCGGTCGTAACGCAGTTCTGCAGCTGTTACCGGGTCGGTTCCGGGGGCGCGGCCCAGTCCCAGATCGATACGGTTGGGGTAGAGGGCAGCCAGTGTCCCAAACTGTTCGGAAACAATTAGCGGCGAATGGTTGGGAAGCATAATACCTCCGGAACCAACGCGAATTGTTTTTGTGCCCTGGGCAATGTAGCCAATAATAATCGATGTAGCGGCGCTGGCCACACTAATGATGTTGTGATGTTCGGCCACCCAGTAGCGGCTGTAACCAAATTGTTCGGTGTACTGAGCCAGTTCAAGACTGTAGTGCAGGGCATCAGCGGGAGTGGAACCTTCGGCAACCGGCGCTAAATCGAGCACCGAAAAGGCTAATTGTTTTCCGTTTGTCATGTTTGTTTCTTCTTTGTTCTTTTACAACAAAGAAGAAATGATTTTGATTAATTTTTTGGTCAAACTACGGTTTTATATCCCTCAATATTTCCACAGCCTGCCTGGATCCCATACCGGAAGCCTGTTTCAGCAAACTGATTGCTTCGGTTTTATTCCCAAGCGCCAATTGGGCTTTTGATAACAGGATGTAAGCATTTACTTGTTGCGGTGCCACCGAAATCACTTTTTGTAAATCGGAAATTGCCGGGTAGTAGTCTCCCAAATCGATGTAGCACCGGGCCCTGGTTTCGTAAATGGCCGGGAAACGCGCCTGATCGGTACAGTATTCAGCTGAAGAAGAGAAGCTTTGTTTGGCCTCTTCATATCTTTTTTGCTTGTAAAGGATAACTCCCCGGTTGAAGTAGGATAAATAATCGCTTATATTTAAAGAGATCGCTTTTTCTAGGTTTTGCAAAGCCAGTTCGTCTTTTGCCTGGTTAATGTAAATTACCCCCAGTTTATTGTAGGCTTTGTAGTCGTTTGGATCAAGCTTAATGGCTTCATTAAAATCAGAAATAGCCGCAGGCACATCCTTCATTTTCATTCGGGTTCTTCCCCTGATAAAAAAGTAATCGGCGCTTTTTTCAAGCGATATCGCCTGGTTCAAATCATCGATGGCCAGTTTATACTGGTCGAGCTGCAATGCGGTGTAACCTCTTTTGTAGTAGGCATCGGCCGACTTTGGGAATTTTGCAATGGCTTCCGAAAAGCTTTTGTAAGCCTCGTTGTTTTCTCCTTTTTCCTGAAGAATTTCGCCTTCGCGGATCAAGAACTCATCTTCAGCCAAAAACAGGGGTTTAATCACCAATTCGGGATCGTACTCCATGTTTACAAATTCGGGAATGTTGTTGGCATATTTATCAAACGAGAAATTATCGAGATACACAGGGGGCGAATCGTTGCCGTTTTCGTCGATATGAGTTAAAAAGAGCTGAGTATAAGCCCCAAATTTTTTGGTAGAAAATACCAGCCATTTGCTGTTGGGCGACCAGGAGTGCCACGAATTCATTTTGTCCTGGTTACATTTCAGCATTCTTGCTTCTCCTCCTTCAGCCGGAATAATCCATAATTTGCTGTCTTTTTGAAGCAACATAAAACTTTCGGCCTGGTTGTAAACGATCCATTTTCCATCGGGTGAAATTCGCGGAAAATAATTACTCATTCCATTTTCTGAGGCTCCTTTCAGTGGTGTTGCAATTCCTCCTTTTCCTTCGTTAAATGGTATGATATAAATATCGTATTTAAAAAGCGAGTCGCGCGATACATAACTTTGTTCAAATTTTTTGTAGCGCTCCGTATCTTTTAACTTCGGTCTCGATCCGTTCTGTATCCCGCTTTCTTCGTAATGTTTTGCTTTTGCCCGTGCGAAAAGGATGTTTTTACCGTCAGGTGTCCAAATCGGATTCGATTGTACCAGGTTGGTATCGGCAGCTCCGGGTAAAGGGGTAAACTTTTCGGTTAAGCGGTCGTAGGTCATTAAAATTCCTTTAAAAGGAAAAAACAATTGTGAAAATTCGAGGTCGTTTTGTTCGATAAAAATCTCACAATCATGTAAAGTACTGATTGAATATCTGCCATCGGGCGACATTTTGGAAAGCAGTCCGTAAGTAAATGCCCCGTTTTGCGATTTATCCCAATGAATAATGTTATCGTTGGTAAATTTTGTTTCCTTTTCGAATTCGGTAATCACATACGATCCTTTGTCGTTCGCGGCATCTACATCCATTCCAATGTATTTCCCATCGTCAGAAAAAGAATGGCAGTTGGCACAAACGGGTATATTTCCCAAAATACGGTGCGGCTTTTCTTCGGTGCTGATGCTGCCTAAATGCCAAAGCAGGTTTTTCATGTTTTCTTTGGCAAACTTAAACGGCAGTGGAACGCTCCTGAAAAAAATGGGCGCTTCAACTGCATCCTGCGAAATTGAAAAAGTAACTTTTCCCTCGCTTACTGTGCTTTTATTTATTCCCTGAATGGTAAGTGTATAATCCTGGTTATATACTTTGCACACCTCACTCCAGGTTTCTTTCGACGGTTTCCACCTCGGTTCTTCAACACTAATTTTGTCGATAAGGATGTTTTCACCAGATTTTAATGTTACCAGCCAGCTGCTTACTTCGGGGTTGCTTTCGTTCCATACAAAGTTGGGTGGGGCAATGTCTTTCGGATAAAGTGTTCCTTCAAAAGGATAAAAAAAGGCTATGTTTTCTGTTTTATGCTGACAAGACTGAAAGCCAATTACTATACTAATAACAAGTACAAAAGCGGCCACCGGGTTTAAGCAGGTTTTTTTATCTGACATCGTATCTTGATTGTGAAAAATTGAGACGATTACTTTAAGCAACTTGCACGAAATAAGTAATTTTTGTCTTCAATGAGAAGAAAAACACTTCATAGAATTGCCGGAGATGACTATTTATAAAGTGTCTAAAAACTAGTTTCGTGTCAAACGTATTTTATCACAACGTCATGCTGAATTCATTTCAGCATCTTTGTTCAAAATACAGATTCCGAAATACATTCGGAATGACGGTACTTCAATTTAAAGTTGACACTAGCTTCGGAATAATTATATTTGTTCAACTCTTCCCTCGCCTGAACAAGGAAGAAACAGCAAGCTGGTTACACGCAAATAAAACTGAAATAATAATGCAGCCCGATAAAAAAAAGTAAAAGCAACAATTAATATACTGATATGGAACTATTTGTTTTTGGAGCAATTTTAGTCTTTGGTGGTGGAATTGCTATAATACTTAAAAACGGTTTTAATGAAATTATCAAAGCCATGGAATCTATTGACGAGCGCCTGAAAACGATTGAAGAAAAGTTCGAAAAATAAAACCCGTTTCTGCACCGTTACATTGCCTGGCCAAAGAAAATAACCCAATGCCAAACTGAATAAAAAAGGCAAATATCGTATAGAAAATAGTAAACTTTGTACTTTTATCCTTCATACATTCAGAACTTTGCTACGGCAGTCCTGTTGTTTTCTACAATCTGCAAAACGTTATTTATGAAATCAAAAAAATCCTGTACCGGCTTATTGTATTTGAATAATTTCTTTGTAATCATAATTTTACTCTTATCGCTTTCCTATTTGCCGGCTTGTAAAAAAGGCATGGCAACAGGCAACGAAAACAAAAAGCCCAATATTGTTTTTCTGCTCACCGACGATTTGGGGTATGGCGAATTGGGCGTTTACGGGCAAGAGGTTATTAAAAGCCCGTTTTTAGATTCGCTCGCTTCACAGGGAATGCGATTTACCAACTTTTACGCAGGCACTTCAGTATGTTCACCATCCAGGGCATCGTTAATGACAGGTTTACATACCGGACATTTGAGTATTCGCGGTAACAACGGAAACTTTAATGGGAAATGGAGCCGTATCCCGCTTCAAAAAGAGGAAAAAACCCTGGGCGAAATGTTACAAAACGCCGGCTATCAAACTGCAATGATTGGCAAGTGGCACTTGGGCCGCCCCGAAGATGTATCGACATGGGCAAAAAGCCGTGGTTTCGATTATGCTGTGCAGGAACAATGGGGCGTTTCAAAAAACGGGACAGAAATAGACGAGCGCGTGCATTGGGTTAACAACAATGAAGATTCCATATTCTACGACTACCGGAACTATGATTGTCTCGATGAATTCAGGACCAACTTTGCATTGGATTATCTAAAACAAAAGGACAGTGAAAAACCTTTCTTTTTGTATATGTCGTACCGGATTCCGCATGCACACGAATTCTTTTTGAGAGAAAATAACCTGTATAGCGACAAAAAGGAAGAATGGCCCAAAATTGAACGCCTACATGCAGCACGAATTACCATGCTTGATACACAGATCAGGAGACTTTTTAAACAACTGGAAACCAGTGGCGAATTGGAAAACACCTTAATTATTTTTTCGAGCGACAATGGACCACATAACGAAAACCATCACAGTTACCGTTTCTTTCACAGTGCAGGCAAATTAAGGGGGTTTAAACGCGATGTTTATGAAGGTGGCATCCGGGTACCCATGTTTGCTTACTGGAAAGGGAAAATTGAGCCTGCAACCCTAAGTAAGCACGAAAGTACTTTTTATGATGTGATGCCTACGCTGGCAGAACTCGCCGGTACTAAGGTTCCGAATAAAACGGATGGTATTTCGTTTTTGCCTGAACTGATGGGAAAAAAACAGAAAGGACACGACTTCCTTTACTGGGAAATTCAGGAAGGTAAATCGGTGAAAGGATTTCGGCAGGCCACCCGTTTCGGGAACTGGAAAGCAGTAAGATATGCCGATAAATACCATACCGAATTGTATGATCTGTTGAAGGATGAATCGGAACAAAACGATGTGTCGGCGCAATTCCCCGAAATAGTTGAACAGGCCAATACCATTTTAAAAAGAGAAAGCGAAAAAAACGAGTATTTCCCTTTTTCAGGTGGAGTATTTGAAAAAGTGCCCGAATAAGAATACATAAAGAAGGGAGTCACGGAGTTTTGAAAGTGCATTTACTTTTTCCCAATTGTTTTTTGCGTAATTTTTATTGTATTTTCAATCATAAGAGCCGGTCATGAAAAAACAAATTCAGTTAATCGTTATCGCATTTCTTTTAGGGGCCTGTTCCTCGCTAAACAAAATCCTGTAGTATTTTTTACCATCCTGTAGCTTTTTTATGACTTCCAGTAGGGTTTTGATGTTTCCTGTAGCTTATTTTGCCGTCCTGTTACACTTTTTTTTAATCCTGTTAAGTTTTTTCCTGTCCTGTTTAACAGGAAGGTTCTAAAGGTAACAGGGAGGGGCAAAACCCTACTGGGAAGGTAAAAGTATTACAGGACATTGTTAATGAGTGTAATATATACTAAAACCGGCAATGAAATCCGAAACAGAGATCATCCTTTTGGAACTTTTTCTCCCGGGAAACGATCGGCATATTCTTTCCAGAACGATTTCACTTCCTTTTTCATTTCTTTCGATAGCGCCAGTATCCCAAATAAGTTTGGGATGGTCATCAGTGCGATGGTAATGCCCGAGAGGGTCCAGATAATGGTAGTGTCGGTAAACGATGCCAGAAAAAAGCCAATCACGTAAATAATGTGGTAGTAAATTACTTTGCCCGAGCCAAAGAGGTAGGTTATGGCACGGTCGCCGTAATACGACCAACTGATGGCGGTTGAAAAGGCAAACATCAGTAAACCGATGGAAACAATGTATTTCCCGTAGTCGCCAAACCAGCTGCGCGTAAAGGCAATGGTGGTAAGCGGTGCACTGTGCATAAGCGATTGTCCTTTTAATACCAGTTGCTGGTTATTGATTAGTTTCCCGTTGTTGAATTCAATCTGCCCCGAATACAATTGGTTGTTCACCCACACTTTTACATCCTCGGCCACCGAACGGGCGTGTAGCATGGTTGGCTGTCCGGTAATTACTCCGTTTTCGACTGATAAAGTCCCGGTGAACAGCGGCAAATCACCTTCGCCCACCAGGTAGTTGTGTAATTTTTCTACATCTTGTTGGTTTTGTTCCGAATAAGTTCCATCGAGTACTACCAGGTCGGCTTCCTGAAACTGGTTTTCATGTTTTTCGGTCCACACCCCCGACGAAAGCAGCACCAACCCCGTAAGTGTACAAATGATAATGGTATCGATAAACGGTTCGAGCAGTGCCACCAAACCTTCCGAAACCGGTTCGTGGGCGCGGGCTGCGGCGTGTGCTATGGGCGCCGACCCCTGGCCTGCTTCGTTGGAGAACAACCCCCGGTTTACGCCGCGGTTAAAGGCAAATGCAATGCTTCCGCCCAGAAAACCTCCGGCAGCTGCGGTTCCGGTAAATACATCGCCAAAAATAGCTTCGAGCGATGGAATAATATTTTCGTAGTTATACAAAATAACGGCAATGGCGCCAATAAAATAAATAATAGCCATAATGGGCACCAGGCGCGAGGTTACCTGGGCAATGCGTTTGATTCCGCCAATGATAACAAAACCCAGCAAGAGCGCCAGAATACCACCGGTGAGCATGTGGTTAAAACCAAAGGTTTCGAAAAGCGAGTTGGAAATACTGTTGATTTGCGGAAGGCTTCCGGTCCCGAACGACGAAAGAACGGTGGCAACGGCAAAAATAGCCGCCAGCCATTTCATGTTCAAACGGTTTTTCATGTAGTACATCGGTCCTCCGGAAATGGATCCGTCTTCGGCTACTTCACGATATTTATGCGAAAGCGTTACTTCCACAAATTTGGTTGTCATACCTACGGCCGCGGTTACCAGCATCCAGAAAAGTGCAGCTGGCCCGCCCAGGTGAATGGCCAGTGCTACCCCGGCAATGTTTCCGGTACCAACTGTTCCGGAAAGTGCGGTGGTTAAAGCCTGAAAGTGGGAGGTATCGCCCTGGTCGCCTTCTTTATCAAACTTTCCGCGTACAATGCGCAACGAATATCTCAGATAACGGAATTGCGGAAATTTCAGGTAAATAGTAAAAAAAATACCGGTTCCGAGTAACAGTAATACGAACCATTTCGATCCGCCAATATAGCTGTCGATCACCGAAAGAATGTCATTTAGTTTGTGCATCTAATTTGTGTTTTTTCATCCATTCAACTTGCTTGCCCGCTTCGGGCATTTCAGATTTGTCCCACTGTTTTGACAAAAATTTACCGGGCAAACATGAAGCGCATTGTTTTGGCTTGTTGTAAGAAACGGAGCTAAAATTAATAATCTCATTCAATTTGCTAAAAAAAGAGGGTTTTATTTTTCATTTTATTACATAAAGGTGATGCATGTCAGTATTGACGTTAGGTTTGAGGTGAAATTTCTGACTTTGTAATTGTTTTTTGGGGAGTGTTCTGAGCAAATTTATCGTAAAACTTTTTTTGATATGTGGTGACGATGTGCATGATTTAAAGTTGTAATTTAGCGATGTAAAACTCAAAAAGCAATTAAGCATGTTACCAAAGTTTTTATTAGCCGACAACTCGTTGGAAACACCCGATACCATTTTTGTGGTACACACCGAAACCCCGCGTTTTATTGTTGAAGCCGATCTGGATGACTTCTGGAGTAACCAGCATGTACACTGGATTGACGGTGAACCGGGCGACGAAGATTACATCGCGGAATTGATTGAAGCCGCTGAAGAATTTCTCGAAAAAGAGTTTGAAAACGAGGAACGTTTGGCTGAAGAAGACGAGGACGAATAGAGTCCGGTTGATTTTCGCATTTCCGGATAGTTGCAAGAAGGGATTGGTTCTTTGGTAGAGGACGATTCCATATTAACAAATAAAAGATGCCATCTTGGTGAAAGAAGGCATCTTTTATTGTAAAAAGCGGTTTTTGTTATTTTATTGCTCAATCCCCTTCATCGAAAGCTGAATCCGTTTTCGAGGAATATCCACCTCTTTCACCCGTACTTTTACATGCTGATGCAGTTTTACAATTTCATTGGGATCGGAAATAAAACGATCGGCCATTTCTGAAATATGTACCAGCCCCGATTCTTTAATACCTACATCCACAAAAGCCCCGAATTTGGTAATGTTATTGACGATCCCCGGTAAAATCATGCCCACATGCAAATCGTTGATCGAGAAAATACCATCGGCAAACTCAAACACTTTGATTGGTTTTCGCGGGTCGTGTCCGGGTTTCAGTAATTCGTTTTTTATATCGTTGAGGGTTGGAAGCCCCACTTCGGTAGTCACATAGTTGTGCCAGTCGATTTTGGAAACCAGCTCTTCGTTACGCACCAAATCGCTGAGTTCGCATTTCAGGTCTTTGGCAATTTGTTTTACTATTTTGTATGCCTCAGGGTGAACGCCCGAATTGTCCAGCGGGTTTTTTGCATCCGGGATACGCAGAAATCCTGCCGCCTGTTCAAAGGCTTTTGGGCCCATCCGGGTAACTTTTTTTAGTGCATCACGCGATTCAAAAGCTCCGTTTTCTTTCCGGTATTCCACAATATTTTCGGCCAGTTGCGGTCCCAGCCCGGAAATATAGGTGAGCAGGTGTTTGCTGGCAGTGTTCAGGTTTACACCTACCGAGTTCACACTCAGTTCTACCACCGAATCAAGGCTGCTTTTTAGTTTTTTCTGATCCACATCGTGCTGGTATTGCCCCACACCAATGCTTTTCGGATCGATTTTTACAAGTTCTGCCAATGGGTCCATTAAGCGGCGGCCAATCGAAACGGCACCACGCACCGTAACATCGTATTGCGGGAATTCCTGCCGGGCCACGGTGGAAGCAGAGTAAACAGAGGCTCCGTCTTCACTCACCACATAAACCCGCACTTCGCGGTTGTAACGCAGGTTTTTAATAAAATACTCGGTCTCACGGCTGGCGGTTCCGTTTCCGATGGCAATCGCATCAACTTTGTAAATCTCCACCATCGACGTAATCTTTTTGGCGGCCATTTTCTTTTCTTCCTGCGGTTTGTGCGGATAAATGGTTTCATTATGAAGCAGGTTGCCCTGTTCGTCGAGGCAAACCACTTTGCAGCCGGTACGGTAACCCGGATCGATGGCAAGCGTTCGCTTCTGACCGAGCGGTGGTGCCAACAGCAACTGTTTCAGGTTTTCAGCAAAAACTTTGATGGCTTCTTCGTCGGCCTTTTCTTTTGAAAGGTTGGAAAATTCAGTTTCAATAGATGGCTGGATCAGGCGCTTGCAGGAGTCTTTTACTGCCATTGCCACCTGTTCCGAACTTGCGTTATCGCCTTTTACAAAAAAACGGTCGAGGTTTTCGAGAACCCGGTCTTCCTCGGGACTGATACTTACTCGCAAAAAGCCTTCGTTTTCACCACGGCGCATGGCCAGCAAACGGTGCGAGGGGCATTTTTTCAGAGGCTCGCTCCATTCGAAATAATCGCGGTATTTGGCAGCTTCCTCTTCTTTGCCTTTTATCACTTTGGATGAAATAACTGCACCCAACTCAAAACCCCGGCGCACAATGTTCCGGGCACGTTCGTTTTCGCTTACCCATTCGGCAATAATGTCGCGGGCACCTGCCAGTGCCTCTTCGGTGCCGGTAACTTCGCCGTTCAGAAACTGGTTGGCACGGAATTCCGGATCGCGTTCCAGCTGTTTCATCAGGATTTTAGCCAGTGGTTCCAGTCCTTTTTCACGCGCCATTGTAGCTTTGGTGCGTCGCTTCGGTTTGTAGGGGAGGTAAATATCCTCCAGCTCTACCGGATCAAAACAATTTTCGATGCGTGACTTTAGTTCGTGTGTCAACTGCTCCTGCTCTTCGATGGTTTTCAGGATGGTTTCTTTTCGTTTCTCCAGCTCACTGAATTTTTCGTTGAGTTCCTTGATCTGCAAAACCTGTACTTCATCGAGGCTGCCGGTTCGTTCTTTCCGGTAGCGAGAGATAAACGGAATGGTGGCTCCTTCATTCAGTAATAAAATAGTGTTGCTTACCTGCGTTCCTTTTATTTGAAGTTGTTGGGCGATTAAGTCTGTTATTTTGTTTTGCATTTTCTGTTTTTGTAGGCTGGCAAAGGTAATAAACATACAAATGATGCCATACAATTGTGAGCCGGCAGCACACAATTTTCATCAAAAGCTGCGCTTAGAAAACGGTATGCTTTGGTTTATGACCAATAGATTTCTATTTTTACGATCCGTTACGGAGATGACAAATGGTCTTAACCGTGTATAAAATCTGATAATTTGCAATAATCCATATGGCTTTAAACTACTTGTTTATTTTTTTCTTTTTGGCAGCCTTTGTAATTGGTTTGGCACGTTTGATTTTTCTGGGAGACGTTGAAGTTTTTTCAGAAATGGTAACAGCAACCTTTGATATGGCCAAAACAGGTTTCGAAATTTCACTTGGATTAACCGGTGTACTGACACTCTGGATGGGGATAATGCGAATAGGGGAGAAGGGCGGAATCGTTCATGTTTTTTCAAAACTGATCGGGCCTTTTTTCAATAAACTTTTCCCCGAACTGGGCAAGGAACATCCGGCACACGGTTCAATTATGATGAATATAGCGGCAAATATGCTGAATCTCGACAACGCTGCCACTCCCATGGGACTTCAGGCAATGAAAGAGATGCAGGCCACAAATCCGGATAAAAACACGGCCAGCAATGCACAGATTATGTTTTTGGTATTGAATACTTCCGGGTTGACACTACTTCCGATTAGTATTATGGTTTACAGGGCCCAATTGGGAGCAGTAAATCCTTCGGATATATTTATTCCTATTTTACTGGCTACTTATTTTTCGACCATTGCCGGGTTAATTGCAGTGGCCATCTATCAAAAAATTAACCTGCTCGACAAAGTTGTTCTGGCATACCTTGGTGGATTAACAGCTATTATTGGTGGTATTATCTGGTATTTTTCGTCGCTCGATAAGGATACGATTACCACTATTTCGAACATAGCCAGTAACTTTATTTTGTTTTCGGTAATTGTTGTTTTTATCCTGATGGCACTGTTTCGAAAGGTGAATGTTTACGAAGCATTTATTGATGGTGCAAAAGACGGGTTTAAAACAGCTGTGAAAATTATTCCATACCTGGTGGCCATTTTGGTTGCCATTGGTGTTTTTCGGGCGTCGGGAGCAATGGATTGGGTAGTTTCGGGGTTTACCTGGAGTTTTGAACAAATGGGACTTAATACCGATTTTACTGCTGCACTGCCAACGGCACTTATGAAACCACTCAGCGGAAGTGGAGCACGCGGAATGATGGTGGATGCCATGACCACCTACGGAGCCGATTCTTTTGTTGGGCGTGTTGCAAGTACAGTTCAAGGCGCCACCGATACCACTTTTTATATCCTGGCCGTTTATTTTGGTTCGGTGGGAATCAAAAACACACGTTATGCGGTAGTCTGCGGATTGTTTGCCGATTTTGTAGGTGTTGTTGCTGCTATCTTAATAGCTTATCTTTTCTTTCACTAAGCGAAGGAAATTATTTTATGGCTTATTAACTGAATCGTAAACAATTACTTTACTCCATAAATGCTGGTTCTTTTCCACAAAATTTAAATGAATGGGATCAATCTGGTAAGCATCTTGGCCGGCCTGGTTGTCGAACATAACCATGTACGAAACGGAATAGGAATGATCCACTACATCGCGGTTTTTGGTACCAGCCGGAAAACCAATATGGCTCATTTTGATGGTTTTTACTTTCAGTAGTTCTTCCAGTGCAGCCAGCAATTGTTTTTTATGGGCTTCGTTGTTTGGCTCTTTCAGCCAGAAAAATACATGATGAATAAGTGCTCCTGTAATTTTTACTTCCCCGGCCTGGGCAGGTTTTACAAAAGGTAATAATCCTGCCAGAGTAGTCCCGGCTATCGCCTTTCTGATAAATGAACGTCTGGTTTTCATCGATTTTAGAAATTATTTATAGTTTGACGAATTTGTACCAGCTTGCTTAATAAGCTTTCAAGCAAATCCAGCTGAAGCATATTGGCTCCATCCGATTTTGCAACTGCCGGATTCGGATGTGTTTCAATAAAAATGCCATCAACACCTACCGCAATTGCTGCCCGTGCCACTGTTTCAATCAACTCCGGTTTCCCGCCTGTAACTCCGCTCGATTGGTTTGGTTGTTGCAACGAATGCGTGATGTCCATCACTACCGGAACATTCATGGCCTGCATTTCGGGTATCCCGCGGTAATCTACCACTAAATCCTGGTAGCCAAAAGTTGTTCCCCGCTCGGTAAGCACAACGTTTGTGTTTCCGCTGTCTATTACCTTGTTAACGGCAAACTGCATGGCAGCTGCCGATAGAAACTGGCCTTTTTTGATATTTACTATTTTTCCGGTTTGCGCAGCTGCAACCAGTATGTCGGTTTGGCGGCAAAGGAACGCTGGTATTTGGAGTACATCCACATATTCTGCTGCCATGGCTGCTTCTTCAGCACTGTGAATATCAGTAACAACCGGAATATCAAAAGTGTCGGCTACCTTTTTCAATACCTTCAATGCTTTTTTATCCCCAATACCCGAAAAAGAATCGATGCGCGAACGGTTGGCTTTACGGTAAGAGCCTTTGAAAATATACGGGATCTTTAATTTGTTGGTAATAGCGACAATTTTCTCAGCGATTTCCAGTGCCATTTTTTCTCCTTCTATCGCACAAGGTCCGGCCATCAGAAAAAAATTACCCGAGTTGGTATGTTTTAGTTGTTTGATTTGTGGAATCATTGTTTTCAATTTTGGGCAAAGGTAGAAAGAATAAGCAATAGATAGTTGTGCGCAATCTACTTTGACCTGAAATTCAGTGACGAGAATAATTTTTGAATCAGCGAATACATCAGGGCTGTTGACCAGCCGATTAACATGATACCGTTGATTGCTTCAATACCGGAAAGCATGCGCCATGGTGAACTTATTGTCAGGTCTCCATATCCTAAAGAGGTAAATGTAACAAGTGAAAAGTAAACGGCATCTCCGAATTTGTTAAAATCGATACTGGTTTCGGGGATGAAATAAATGGAAGTAGCCCATATAAGTGCGTGTATAATGTGCGTGAAAAAATGAGTCAGCTTCGGAATTCTAAAGATATATTTTGTTAAGGTGATTGCAATAATGCGAGTGTTTGGCACCGCTATAAAACACAAATGGGAACTATTCTTTGACAAATAGTTCCCATCCACTTCCAAACAACCGAAGTTGTTGTTGGTGCCAGGCTACGGTTATTACGACTGGCCGCTGCTTGTTCTTTCGAACAAACCCTGACCCTTTACTTTCCAGTTGGGCTTTCTACGGCTCAACTTTTCGGTAGTTCATTCAGCATTCGCGTTTACCTTCCTGAACGAAGTGTCTCTCAGTGTATTCCTGTCTTTTTCCTTTCGGAATTGTACCGGTTCATCAGTAAACTTCGGTTTCCCGGTTGTACTGAGCAGTGCTGCTTTCAAAAAAAGCCGAGGCTCTTTTTTCTGCATTCTGCCTGAAGACCCAATCTTGAAAGAACTTCTGGAAATTCTCTCAGATGATTGCCTGAACTTTGACATTCCAGATTATCTCGTTCAAACTTCGGCTTTCCATTGTGCCGTCCCGTAGGTCGGTTCGAATTGGCTCCGGATTCAACTAAGAAACTTTTGCCTTTTCCACAATTTTCAGCGGTCATTTATCGCTCACCTGATATTTCAAATATACAACGAAATGCGAAAAAAGCAAGTGATTTTCAGTGTTTTATATTCACCTTGAATCAACTGGCGTTATTAACAATTGTTGATAACCTATATCTTTTTCAGTTGGCCTATTTTATCCATATCCATTGAAAATTTACCGGTTCATTTGGGACCGGCTCCAGCTGCATTTCAATTTCATAAAGGCCTGGTTCCGGGAAATAAATACTCCCCAACCGGTGTGACTTGTAGTCTTCTATGTGCCAGTTTTCGTTGGGCTCGCCCACCGTTAACCCGGTAGGCTGTATGTTTTGCTCCAGGTTTGATTGAGCGGTACGGATACTGATTTTCCCATTCGTATTTTTTCCCTGAAAACTGTATGAAACATCTACCGTTTTCTCTCCGGCTTTATCTACAAATAGCTTCCATTTAAAGGTTGCTGCTTGTTTAACAACCACATGTGCTGGCACTGTTCCGTATTCCGACGAAGGTATTATTTCAAGGTTCTGAAGCTTTGAACTTTGATTTTCGGGCAATAGCGAATAACCACCGTCAACTGTTTTTGCAACCAGATTATCAGTAACTTCGGGGCGTTGCGGATATTCGAGCACTATTACGGAAACATAAGGATCGGGCTGGTCGTTTGGCAGAAGGATTTCGGTGAAAACACTGTTGTGGGCAAATTTCAACGGCGCTTTGTCCTTGTCTGCCAGAAGATAAGCTTTCTCCGGATTTCCATTTACCCCTGTCAAATAAAGTTTTTTATTCAGCGGCCAGTTAAACACATGGAGATAAAGTTTGAAACGATCATTTTCCTGTTTGCAGGTGATCTTTCCCCAGTCGTGCTGATCTTTGTTCAGCACAAAAGCCTGCGTACCGTAAACTGCTTCACCGTTCACTTTTAGCCATTCGCCCATTTCGAGCAGGCGTTGTGAAATTTCAAACGGCACATCTCCGTTGGCACGGGGCCCGATATTCAGCATAAAATTACCGTTGAGGCTGGCATTTCCAATCAGTGCTTTTAGCAGCGACGATGTTGATTTCCATTGGGTATCTGATGAGTGGAATCCCCATGAATGGGCCACTGTGCCGGGTGACTGCCACGGAAAGTCTTCTTTTTTATTGCCCAACTGGTTGTCGCCAAGTGTTTTGAAATCAATATCGGGGTCTTCTTCCATTGAAAGTCCAAGCCGCGAATTAATTAAGCAGTTCGGCTGAAGTTTGCGGATTATGGTTTTTAGCTGAACCAGTTGTTCTTTGGTAACGATGGATTGCGAGTGGTTGATCCACATGTCGAACCAGATCAAAGAAATTTCGCCGTAGTTAGTAAGCAACTCGTGCACCTGCGGTATTACCTTTTCCTGCCAGTAGCGGTTGTATTCTTCGGCTGTGATGTGGTAAATTTCCTTGCTGTGGTCCCAGCCGCCGGGATGTTCCCAGTCCACCCAGTGCGAATAATAAAGCCCTAATTTGATGCCGTGTTTTTTACAAGCGGCGGCCATTTCTTTAATAATATCTCGTTTGGGAGAAGTATGGTCGCCCAGGTCGTAATCGCTCACCTGGCTATTCCACAAAGCAAATCCATCGTGGTGTTTGGCGGTAATCGTGATGTATTTCATTCCTGCATTTTTAGCCAGTACCACCCATTTTTCAGGATCAATACCGTCCCAGTCGAAACGGTCGAGCAATTGCAGGTATTCGTCGCGGTTGATCTGGTTTCGGTAATAAATCCACTCGGCATAATCGTTTTGATGGCGGAGTTTTTCACCTTTCCAGTAACCTTCGGCGGCACTGTACAGCCCCCAGTGGATGAACATCCCAAAACGGGCATCGGTAAACCATTGGGCACGTTCGCCGGTATTTTTTTGTGCAAAAAGCTGAAGACTGAGAATAAGAAATAGTATAGTTATAATGTTGTTCTTCATCTATTTAGGTTTGATTGTTTTATTGATCTATGAAAGCCGGGATTTAAAATCGTTGTAGGAAAATTCCCGTACGATTTTTAACTCATCATTTTTAGTCCAGATGCCAATTGCCGGGTGGTTGACCCCGTTAAACATGGTCGTTTTTACCATCGTATAATGAATCATATCCAAAAATACCAGTTGTTCGCCAATTTTTAGCTCGCGGTCAAAATCATATATTTCCATAAAATCGCCGGCCAAGCAACTTCCGCCGCCTAAACGGTAAAGGTGCCTGCTATCGTTTGTCGGCTCGCCTGCTCCTATTATTTTAGGCCGATAGGGCATTTCCAGCGTATCGGGCATGTGCGCGGTAAACGAAACATCCAGAATGGCGGTTTTTATGCCTTTGTGTTCTACAATGTCCTGAATGGTGGAAACAAGTACCCCGGTTTCCCAGGCAATGGCGCTGCCCGGTTCCAGAATAACTTTTACATCGTATTTTTTACGGAAGATTTTTAGCAGCTTAATCAGATGGTCGTGGTCGTACCCTTTGCGGGTCATTAAATGACCGCCGCCCATGTTCACCCATTTTATATTGTGAAGGTATTTGCCAAAGTTGGCTTCGAACTTTTCCAACACCCTTTCCAGACTGTAAGAATCCGATTCGCACAATACATGAAAATGGATACCTTCAATACCTTCGGGCAACTCATCCGGCATATTTTCTATTCCAACTCCCAGTCGTGAGCCTGCTGCACTCGGATTGTAAAGGTCGGTGGCAACATCCGAATATTCGGGATTCACCCGGATTCCACACGATATTTTATGGCCGGACTGCAAGGTTCTTTGATAGTATTTTTTAAATTGCCGGAACGAATTAAAAACAATGTGGCTACTGTACCCCATCAACTCTTCAAACTCATTTTCAAGATAAACCGGCGAATAGGTGTGTGCCCGTGTTTTCATTTCTTCGAAACAGAGCCGTGCTTCGTTAAGCGAGCTGGCTGTGGCGCCTTTCAGGTATTCTCTTACCACCGGGAAAGCGCTCCACATGGCAAAACCTTTAAAGGCAAGAATAATTTCAATTCCGGCTTCGTTTTGCACCCGGTTAATGAGTTCGAGGTTTTTTCTCAGTAATTTTTCGTCCAGCACAAAAGCCGGGGAAGGAATTTCCTGGTAATTCAATGTTTCAGTTTTAAAGTGTAAAATAAAAAGGCAAAAGGCAAAAGTAAAAAGGCAAAATCAGTGATGAGCAGAATAAAAGAGAAAAAAAGCCCCAAGCTTTTAACCCGGGGCCCGAAGCTCGTATCTTAATTAAAGTTCCAGATCGCCATTGATTTCTTCCTGCCACGGAAGTCCAAATTCGCCGATGCGTTCCATAAACGGATCCGGATTAAATTCTTCAACGTTAAAAACGCCTTCGCCTTTCCATTTTCCGGTAAGCACCATCATAGTGCCGAGCATTGCCGGAACACCGGTGGTGTAGGAAACGCCCTGAGTGCCGGTTTCTTCGTAAGCTTTTTGGTGGCTACAGTTGTTCCAAACGTAGTACGATTTTTCCTCCCCGTTTTTAACACCTTTAATCCGGCAGCCAATCGAGGTTTCGCCAGTGTAGTTGTCGCCCAGGTCGCCCGGGTTCGGAAGCACTTCTTTCAGAAATTCCAGCGGAATAATGTCAACTCCTTTGTATTTTACAGGATCAATACGCGACATGCCAATGTTTTGGATCACACGCAGGTGAGTGAGGTATTCATCGCCAAAAGTCATCCAGAAACGGGCGCGTTTCAGGCTTGGAAAGTTTTTGGTCAACGATTCCAGTTCTTCGTGGTAAAGTACATACGAATTTCGCGCACCGATATTTGGGTAATTCAATGCTTTTTTAATTTCAAAAGGTTTGGTTTCAACCCACTGTCCATTTTCCCAGTAGCGGCCGTTTTGTGTAATCTCGCGAATATTTATTTCAGGGTTGAAATTGGTTGCAAATGCTTTTCCGTGGTCGCCGCCGTTACAGTCAACAATATCTAAATAATGCATTTCGTCAAAATGATGTTTGGCTGCGTACGCCGTGTAAATACTGGTTACTCCGGGGTCGAAGCCGCAACCCAGCACAGCCATAATTCCTTTTGCTTTAAAACGGTCGTGGTAAGCCCATTGCCAACTGTATTCAAATTTTGCTTCATCTTTGGGTTCGTAATTGGCGGTGTCGAGGTAATTTATCCCCGTTTCCAGGCAGGCATCCATGATGGGCAAATCCTGATAAGGAAGCGCTACGTTAATAACAAGTTCCGGTTTGAAAGATTTAATCAGTGCAACAGTTTCTGCTACATTATCGGCATTTAGTTGTGCCGTTTGAATCCGGCCTTTGCCAACTTCCCCGGCAATTACATCGCATTTTGATTTGGTACGGCTGGCTAACATAATTTCTGAAAAAACTTCCGGATTGTCGGCACATTTGCTCGCAACAACGCGCCCTACACCCCCGGCTCCAATTATCAATACTTTACTCATTTTAATTTTCTGTTTAAAAAATTCCCTTTAAAAATACTGAACTTTCAATTAATGTCGGAATCATCTTTCGGATTTATTCCAAGCGGCGGCAAATTAAATATTTTTTTTAATGCCCGATTCATTCCGTTTTTGTTTGAAATAAATAAAATGATTTCAGAAATTTATTGATCAATAAGTAAACAGGAATGCAAAGTGCCGCTACTTAATGAATATTACGAAAGCTTAAGTTTGTGGTAATTTCTCTATATGTTGAATGTCAGTATGTTATGCGAATATGAGAGAAGAATTTTTGTTAATAAGATACAGATTTCAATTTTTCAGTTCGTGCATGATATTTCTCAGAAAAAATGTTTTTATTTGCGATCAAAATAAAAACGAATAAACTTTTTATGGTTACGTAGAATGAAGAATAGTTATTTTGATTTGATTGAGCAAAGCTACTATTTCCCGCAGGAAGGCTTTGATTTAAGAGACAATTACCTGACTTTTCACGGTATCTCTTTAAAATATCTGATTAAAAAATACGGTACGCCGTTTAGGTTTATATACCTGCCTAAGATTGGCGATCAAATCAAAAAGGCACGTAACCTTTTTAACAAGGCCATAAAAAAGAGCAACTACAGGGGGCGGTATTTTTACTGTTATTGTACAAAATGTAACCACTTTTCGCATGTGGTGAACGAAGCGTTGAAACACAACGTAAATCTTGAAACTTCATCATCGTATGACATTGATTTGATTCTGAACCTGTTTCATGAAAAGAAAATAGACAAAAACCGGATCATTGTACACAACGGATACAAAACCGAAGAATACCTGACCAAAATTCTTTCGCTGCAACGGCTGGGTTTTAAAAACAATATTATTGTATTAGACAGCATTAACGAGTTAAGCAGGATTGAAAGACTGGCCAACGGCGATAAAGTGAAAATTGGTATCCGGATGGCCATCAACGAAGAATCGCAATCGGCTTACTACACCTCGCGTTTAGGGATCCGTCACACACAAATTCTCGATTTCTTTAACGAAAGTATTAAAGGGAAGAAGAATATTGAGCTTAAAATGCTTCACTTTTTTGTTGATTCGGGTATTAAAGACAGCCTTTATTATTGGGGCGAATTCCAGAAGGCACTGAAGCTGTATATCGACCTGAAAAAGCAGTGCGATACCTTGGATTCATTTAACCTCGGCGGCGGTTTCCCAATCCGCAACCACCTTGGTTTTGAATACGATTACGAATACATGATCAAGGAAATTGTTTCGAACATTAAAACAGCCTGCGAAAACGAAAACCTTCATGAACCCGATATTTTTACCGAATTTGGAAAATATACCGTGGGAGAAAGCGGGGCGATTATTTTTGAAGTGTTAGAGCAAAAACAACAAAACGATACAGAAAGCTGGTACATCATTAACAACAGTTTAATGAACACCATTCCGGATGCCTGGTCGATTTTTGAGAAGTTTATTCTTTTGCCCATCAATAAGTGGAACAACGAATACAAACGTGCAAACATTGGGGGCATCAGTTGCGATCATTCTGATTATTATAACTCTGAAGACTTTAACCAGGAAGTTTTGCTGCCCTCGTATTCTGACAGTGATAAGGAACCACTTTATTTGGGCTTTTTCCACACGGGCGCTTACCAGGATGCAATCAGCGGTTACGGTGGTATTAAACATTGTCTGATCCCGTCGCCAAAACACGTGATTATTGACCGCGACGAGAAGGGAAATTTTATCGACTTTGTTTATCGTAACGAGCAGTCGGCACAAGACATGTTCAAGATTCTGGGTTACAACAAAGAAACCGAAGAAAAGAAGGTTTGATATAACTTGTGCTTTAGCCAATAACCTTACATACCGAATTTATACTTTAGCGGTTAAACAGAATCCATTTGTCAGTCAGGTAATTGTGCTGACATGAATGATCTTTTGTACTTTTAAGACAACTTTTTGGAAGGTACCGTGTTTTTCTGTTTTTAGTAAAATTTGGCTATGAGTAACAAATCCATTTCAGAAATAATAAAAGCAAGAAGGGCTACACCACCCGGAATGCTGATGAAAAAAGAACTTTCAAAAGAACTTATCGAAGAGTTGCTGGTGAATGCTTCGTGGGCGCCCAACCATAAAAAAACGGAACCCTGGCGTTTTAAGGTTTATACCGGAGAGGCAAAGCAGAAACTGGCAGACGATTGCAAAAATATTTTGAATGTAAAACATGCAGAAGGCTATCCGGTTGCAGAAGAAAAAATTACCAAGTTTGTTGGAAACCTCCTGAAAGTACCGGTTGCCATTGTCATTATTTTACAAATAGATTCGTCGAAACGATTACCGGAATGGGAAGAAGTGGCCGCCGTTTCAATGGCCGTTCAAAATATGTGGCTTACTGCCACCGAAAAGGGTCTGGGAGCTTTTTGGGCAACCCCCGGTTTTATGAATTTATTTGATGAGGTACTTGAACTACAGCCCGGACAAAAAACACTTGGATTTTTTTATGTTGGCGAAATAATGATGGATTATCCGTCGCCGGGAAGGGGAGATGTGGGTGACCTAACAGAATGGAAATCATAATTTTTGTGAATGAAGAAGCCGGTTTTCATATTACTGGGTTTGTTTTGCATCTTTCAGGTAACAGCTCAAAATCTTGAAACGGTGGATACTTCTGTTTTTACACATCCGGTTTTTGTGTCGCCACAACCTCCGAAAGCTATCAAAGGCTGGACTTTGTATGAGAACCTGGCTTTGGAAACAGGAGATGTTTTTAAAGGACCCGTTTTAGTAGGTGAGTACCCCGGAAAAATTATAAAATTCCAGTTTAAAGGAAATGCGCTTGGTATTGCAGTTATTTTCGGTACAGATACTGGTAGAATTGAGTTTAGTGTAGATGAAGCCGACTGGGAATTGCTCGATCTGAAAACGCAAAACAACCCTAAAGATAAACTCAGCTATTTTACCCTGGAATCGGGGTTGAAAAACAGAAAGCATACCTTACAAATACGAATGGCTCCGGCTGTTAATTCCGAATCCTCAAAATGTATTTTGACGTTGTTTTATTTTAATACTCTGGAATAAGAAATTCTATTTGTTTTTCACAAGCTCTCCGTTCACCAGCACATTTTTCATTTTAAGGCCTTCGAAAACTGAAAAATCAATTTGCGGATTTTCTGCCTCAATGTTCATATTTTCGAAGGTGAAGTTTTTTAAATGGTCATTTTCAGTTATGCCAATGTTGGTAAAGCTTTTAACTTTCATTTTAATGTATCTGAACGTGATGTTTTCTGATACCGATGGCGGTGGTGTTTCCCGGTCTTTTAAATCATAAAACTGTGTCCACGGTTTAATAAAAATGCAGTTAGCCCCGGTTCCCGAAATACGTTCCAGGGTAATGTATTCATAAAGCTGCGGCATGTCGGGCCTCATCTTCAGGTGAATTAACCGGGCCACATCCTCCATTTTACAGTCGCGCATCAAAATGTTCCGGTTGTGTATGGATTCACTTCCGCAGGTAAGTGCAGCATGGCAAAAACCAAACGTATTGTTTTGAATGATAATGTTGGTATTGGGACCATTATTGGGATCTTTATCAGCCCAGGGGCCTTTACCGCCTTTAAAGGCAATGGCATCGTCGTTTACCGACATGTAACATCCGTTGATCAGAACATCGGAGCAAACATCCAAATCGATGGCATCTGAACTTGGCGCCGGAATTGGTTTTCGGGGTGCGAAAATATGGACTCCCAGTATTTTTACCCGGTTACACTGATAAAGATGTGTTGTCCAGAAACCGGAGTTCAGCAGTTTTACATTTTCGATTCTGACATCGTCGCATCCCCATATAAAAACCAGTCGCGGACGCGAAACTTCCAGGTTCGTACATTGCGGGTTTTCTTTGCGGCGTTGCCAAAAAGCTTTCCAGTATTTTTCCCCGTTCCCGTCAATCGTGCCGTCGCCCGTAATCGAAAATCCGGGAACATTGTATGCATTTATCAATGCCGGAAAATAATCCAGGTTTTGGCCTTCCATGCGCGAGGGCTGAATGGGATAATCTTCAATATTGTCAGACCCTTTCAGAACACCTCCAACTTCTAAATGCAAATGTGTATTGGGTTTGAAAAACAAAGCGCCACTTTTATAAACGCCCGGAGTTACAACAATTACTCCGCCGCCATTGCTCGAAACGCTGTCGATAGCTTGCTGAATGGCTTTTGTATTCATTGTTAAACCATCGCCAATAGCCCCGAAATCGCTGATGTAGTATCTTTTCCCCAGTGAAATGGGATCGGTTTTAGTGGTGTCGGCAAACCACTCGGGAATTACGGTACCATCCGGAAATGTAGCTTCCTGATGACAGGATGTTCCCAGAAAGGCGATAAAAAATAGTGCGAAAAGGAGGTTTGTCCAAAAGGATTTAACTCGTTTCATTTTTTGTTTTTATTGAATATTTTCCAATACATCAACCAGGTGTTTCCAGAATTTACCAACAGTTTCAATCTCCAGCCGTTCGTCGGGCGAATGGGCCCCGCGAATAGTCGGGCCAAATGAAACCATATCAAGCTGCGGATATTTTTCCAGGAACAATCCACATTCAAGTCCGGCATGAATAGAACGAACAATAGGTTCTGTGCCGAAGAGCTTTTTATAAGAATCAACCGTAATCTTTAAAATTTCTGAATTTGGGTTGGGTGCCCAGCCCGGATATCCGTCGGAATGACGAATGCTTGTGCCGGCCAGTTGGAAAACCGCTTCAACTGTATCTGCGGCATAAACTTTTCGGCTTTCCAACTCGCTGCGCTGGCTCGTTGTTATCAGTATCTGATTGTTGCCCGGAAACTTTACTGATGCCAGATTGGTAGAAGTCTCCACCATTCCTTCCATGCGCGAACTCATTTCAAGCACTCCGTGCGGGCAGGCATAAACAGCATTCAGCAGTTTTTCCTGTGTTTTTTTATCAATAATATTTTTCGGAAGATCAGTTTCCTGACAGGTAATTTGGAGGTTTGGTTCCGAAAATTCAAATTCATTTTTAACGATTTTGGCAAAACCTACTATAAGTTCGGGCAGAAAGTCTTTATTTTTTTCAGGAACTACAATCACCGCATGAGCTTCACGGGCAATGGCATTGCGAAGATTTCCCCCGTTAAATTCGGCAAGCCTTACTTCAAAATCGTTGGCAAACTTCCACAAAAAACGATTGAGGATTTTGTTGGCATTACCACGGTTTTTGTTGATGTCGTCGCCGGAATGTCCCCCAAGCAAGCCTGAAACGGAAATCTTCAAAGCTACGGAATTGGCCGGGACATTTTCGGGCTGAAATTCAAAAGTTGCCAGTGTATCGACTCCACCGGCACAGCCGATAAAAAGTTCGCCTTCGTCTTCCGAATCGAGGTTCAGAAGTATATCGCCGCTTAAAAATCCCGGTTGCAGGGCAAATGCGCCGGTGAGGCCGGTTTCTTCGTCAACTGTTATCAAACATTCAATAGGGCCGTGTTTGATTTTGTTTGAAGTTAAAACAGCCAATTGGGCGGCTATCCCAATGCCACAATCGGCGCCCAGTGTGGTACCGTTGGCTTTTACCCAGCCATCCGCAATCATTGGTTCAATGGCGTCGTTATTGAAGTCGAAAACTTTGTCTGCATTTTTTTCACACACCATGTCCATGTGTGTTTGCAGAATTATAGTAGGTGAATTTTCTTTTCCTGGAGTTGCCGGTTTCAAAATCAGCACATTTCCGGTGGCATCGGTTTTGCTTTTCAATCCGTTTTCATCTGCAAAGTCAAGGAGAAACTTTCTGATTTTTTCTTCTTTTTTTGAAGGCCGGGGCACCTGGCAAATATCTTCGAAATAATTAAACAGCGGTTGTGGTTTTAGTTGTGATAATATTTTCATTTTCAATATTTTTTCAGTCTGTTTTGGTCACGATAGGAATACATGAAAACCAGTTGAATGGTTTCGCCGGTGCACCGTTTTTATTCCTTTAAAGTTCCGTTTTGACTTAGCAAAATGGCAAATGGTTTGGTGCCGGGTACCTCGGACATGATAATGATCAGTATAACTGTAATAGGGACACTCAGCAGCATCCCGGAAATTCCCCAGATCATTCCCCAAATTGCCAGCGTAAGGAAAACCACCAGCGGGCTGATGTTTAACGAATTACCCATTAAGCGTGGTTCTACCAGGTTGCCGATTATCATTTGTATTGCGCCTACAATTGCCAGTACCCAAAAACCCGGGCCCAGTTCGCCAAACTGCAAAACGGCAAAGAGGGTGGGGAAAGCTGTGGCAATAAGTGAGCCGATGGTTGGAATAAAGTTCAGGATAAAAATCAGAAAAGCCCAGAAAAGTGGTGCATCAATGCCAATAAATAAAAGCGCTACATAGCTGAGTACACCGGTCATTATGCTGGTGAGGGTTTTCAAAGCGATGTAGTTTCCGATTGAGTAGTCGATTTTGGTTATCAACTCGTTCATGTGTTCGTATTTTTGCTTATCGGGATACATGGCACGAAGCTTTTTGGGAAAGATTGGTTCTTCAAGCAGCAAAAAAAGCAGGTAAAGTAATACGGTAAATGCATTGCCGAATAGTGCGGTTAAGGAAGAAAGCAGCGACGACAGGATTGCTCCAAATTTTATTTCCTTGAAGAAATCTCCCATGATCTTACTCAAATCAATATTAAACGTTTTATTGATCGTTCCGGTTATGTTTTTAACATTGGCTTCGTAGTGTGGAAGTGCTTTTGATAATTCGGCAATATTGGATGAAATCATGCTAACCACCAGAATCAAAAAACCAATTAGTACAAAGGTGGAGAAGAGCGTAAGTATCCAACGCGGTAAGCTACCGATGAATTTTATTTTTGACAACAACTTTTTAATCACCCTGATCATAAACCAAAATAAAATGGCCAGAATAAATGGAATGATAATCGACTGCGCATAAATACACACAATTACAGCCGTTACTAAAATCAGGAAAATGTAGATTTTTTTGCTGGTTTCCATATTGAATTGTTTAATAGCCCCAAAATACAAATGATTTCTGAAGAAGCGTTGAACAGACTTTATTGTATTTATATTTTAATTGCGAAACTACTATAACCTGAAGGTCTAACAAAGAAAAAGGATGGTAAAGGAAAATTTCCTTTTGACATTCCTTTTCTTAGATTTAGTCGCCTTGTTTTGACTCTGAATTTGTAGGCCCTGGAACTTGTATTTACAGTCGGTTAAGAGTGACTTTATTTGTAATCGAGCCGGGTAGTTGCTTTACAGTTCTTATCCGCTACAAATCTTATCCAACGTGCCTGAAAATCTTCCGGAAAATTGTAATGAAAAGTTTCTCCCGGCTGAACGCTTACTTCCTTATAAAGCATCCACGGGCCATGTCCAACCGGTTCCACTTCTATGCTGAAAGTAACTGCTTCTTTTTTGTTGTGCGAAATTTCCAGACTGCGTTTGTCATAAAATCCAATTAAATACGGGTCGGAAGGAATATTGGCTTCTACGTCGGTATCTTTCCAGGGGCCGCCATGCCCGACAGGTTTACCCATTTCCCACAGATCATCAATAGTTCCGAGCCACAGCGCGGCATTGCCGTCGGTGGAACGAACGATGTGCTCCCCTGCCGGCGTATTGCTTTCAAGCCCGGTTAAAACCAGCATTCCGCGGTACGAGGCATAATCGTGAATCCTGAAATTGTGCGAAGAAACCGGACGAATTTTGGCAAACCCATCAGCATTTTCGGCGGGCAGTTCATAAAAAGTCCCGGCGCAGTTAAATAAGTCGCGTTCAGTGGCAACTTCCCTGCAAATACGCAGTTGTGCTGCATCTGTCAAGGAATGGTAGTTTGCATTTCCCAATGGTAATCTCCAGCGTCGTCCTTTGTCGTCAACCACCAAAACCGACGACGAATCGAATTGAACAACATTTTCGGGAATAGCAAATTTCTTTTTGATAAAACGGTTGGTTTCTTCATCGTCTTTGGCAACCAGGTCCAGGTTTTCATCCAATTCGTAGTACCCGGTTGCAGTGGCTGTTCCATCCTCAAATTTCATCGCCGAAACTCCCAATGCACGGCGGTTATTTCCCAGTCCGTACAAAAGCCCTCCCAATGCCTGGTTTTGATCAGCAGTGGCCAGTCCCCCGAACATTTCCGCCGAAGAAGCAGCCCTTCCATCTTCACCGGTATAATTAAAACTTACGGTAGTATTTGTAGCTTTATCGGTAACAACCCGCACCCATTCGCCTGTTTCGTTTGCTCCAAATTCTATAAATTTTGAACTTTCCGGGGCTACTTCAACAGTCCTTAAAATACTGTAAATATCGTTTCCGTTTTTATCGACTTCAAATGTAAAATCCACTTTTTGTCCGGAATGGTTGTGAATCCAGGCACATCTTTTAGCCCAGCCTGAAAACAGGAAAGGCTCTGAGTATTCACCGGCGTTCACATCATCGTTTAGCCAAACAGATCCCGATGCAGTATTTGGGCCAAGCTGATCCGGTTTTTCGATGGAAGTGAACCACAAATTTGAATTGGATTGTCCCGGGCCTTCAATATTCCCTTTTTGTTTTCGTTTGTTGAGGAATTCTTTTTGGGCCGAATCGTCGCAGCCAAAAACCAATTGGTTGTTCCATCGGGTAAAATCTCCAATCACTTTTAAATAGGCAGAACGCGGACGAATACCTGCGGAACTCTTGGCAGTGAATCCTTCCGGAAAGTGCCAAAACATACCGTGCATGGTCATCAGGTAGTCCGGGTTTTCATCGGTTCCAACATTGCGGATTCGGGGCCATTCGGTATTCCATCCATGGGCACCGTCGTAACTGTGACTTGCCTTCGGTAAGCGGTAAAAATCCCAACCAGTCTCCGGATTTCTGACTCCCAGAAGAAGCGACTTATGATCCCAGCCGGTTGCCCAAATCGGATCCGTTTCCGGATTAGAATTTCCATAAATTCCACCCGGGCCGGTTATCTCAACAAACTGGTTTCTACGGACAACTTTCCAGTTTTTCCCGTCCCATTCGGATAATGATCCGGCTTTGACGTCAAATTTATGCTGGGCTTCCTGAGTTGCTTCTCCATTATTGGAATATACCAAAACTCCCTGGCCCGAGTATAATCCTTTGCCGTGTGCGCCCGGCAGCGTGGCATTTTGCGGGTTTACATCCGTATCGTCGTGTTCAACTTTGTTACCTTTGGAGTTGTTTCCGTCCTTGTATAATTCATTTACGCTTAGCGTATTCACATCTACTTCGTAAAAACCTTCTTCCATGGTTCCGTAATAGATCATTTCAGCCGGTTTAAATAAATGACGTGCATTCCCGGTATGGCGTCCCTGCATAACGGAATAAGGGATTACGCGCACATTCCGCTCCGCATCAATAGCGTAAGGGCCAATAAAAAGCTGCTTGCTTTCTTTATGGATCATCCGGTTGGCCGGAGTTCCTCCAATGCTTTCAGGGTGGACAATTTGTGCTAAATCCGGGGTAATTTCATATAATTTATCGGAAGAGCCTAACGGAAGGTGAGGGCCGTAAGTGATCACCCACAAACGACCGGACCAGGGAACAACGGCGCCTGTCCCGCATTCTCCTTCGTTGTTGTAATAAGCCAGCGAAGGATAAATTCCGCTTACCTGAACAGGTTTTTCTTTTACTTCATTTTTGGGCTGACAAGACATCAGCAGTGCCCAGACAGCAATAAAGGAAAGTCGTTTTATCATTTTAAGTTTATTCGTTTTTGATTCGGTTAAATCATCATTTCTTTTATCAGTCACACGCACGTAAAATTAGTAAGTTGGATTTCAAATACGAAGCGGTGTCTTATTTTAATCTCGCAAATCAGAAATTCGCTTTTTAATAATGCCACTTTATCGTTACATTTAAGCAGATAATTGGAGAATAACATTATGACCGGATACCTGACCTTTGCACTAACCGTTTTTACCGGCTTTTTTGCCATTATGAACCCGCTTGCCAATACACCTATTTTTATGGGACTGGTAGAAGACGAAGATGAAGCCGGAAAACGAAGAATTGCCAAAACAGCTACTATTACTGCATTTATTATAGTAACTGCTTTTGTTGTAATGGGAAAAACCATTTTCGGGCTTTTCGGATTAACCATCCCGGCATTTAAGGTTACGGGTGGAATCCTGATTTTTTACATTCGCTTTGAGATGTTGATGTCGCAAAAATCAAAAGTGCACACTGCCGAAAATCGAGAGGAGGAAGGTAGTATTGCGATTTCCCCATTGGCGATTCCGATATTGGCCGGCCCCGGGACCATTGTTACCGCCATGAATTTTGTTACAAAAGCCAATTTCCTGCACATTGCAATTGTAATTGGTGTTTTTGCTTTAATTGTGTACCTCACTTACCTCGCATTCACACTAAGCGAAGTGATAGTTGAAAAAATAGGTAAGAACCTGATTGCCGTTATCGGGAAACTTATGGGGCTTATACTGGCAATTATCGGTAGCGAAATGGTTATGCAGGGAATAAAACTCGGGTTTAATTTGTCGAACTAATTTTACGAAATTTTTCGGTACCTCCAAATGGCCAGGCCCAGGAAAATTGCACCCAGAACGAGCAACGAAACAAATTCTTCGAGCAGGTCGTGAAAGCCGGAACCTTTTAGTACCACATCCCGCATAATCTGCATAAAATAGTAAACCGGATTGGCGCGGTCAAGCATTTGTGCCCAATGCGGCATACTTTCTACCGGGGTAAAAATTCCGCCCATCAGAATAAATATTAGCATAAAAAAGAAGCTTATAAACATTACCTGTTGCTGGGTATCGCTAACGGTTGAAATAAACAGCCCGAGCCCGAGCACCCCGATAAGGTAAATACTGGCCATGCCAAACAAAAGCCATAAACTGCCAACAACAGGCATATCGAAAACCAGCCGGGCGATAAGCAGCCCGAAAGCAAGGTCGAAAAGGGCGATTACCCAAAATGGCACCAGCTTTCCGATGATAAACTGGTATTTTTTTACCGGTGTTACGTTGAGTTGCTCAATGGTACCGATTTCTTTTTCGCGCACCAGGTTCATGCCCGACATAAACATGCCGATGATGGTAACCAAAATAGCCAGGATACCCGGCGCCATGTACCACTTGTAATCCAATTCAGGGTTGTACCAGTAATTTTCGGTAATACGGATTTCTGTCGGCGGTGTAAATTCAGGCAGCCCTTTCCACTCGGCTATCAGTTTTTTGTTATAGCTTCCGATTATTTGCGAAGAGTATGAAAATATGAGTTGCGCAGTATTTCCGTCGATGGCATTTACCAGCAGTTGAATTTGTGCTTTGTCGTTGTGTACCAGGTCTCTCTCTGTATTGGGAGGGATAACCAGCACTACATCGGCATCGTCAGTCAGCAGCATTTCTTCACCGAAAGTTTCATCCGGAACAGCTGTTTCAAGATGGTAAAAAGGAATGCCGTCGAATTTGGCAATTAGTTCGCGCGAGGTTTCCGAGAGGTCTTTGTCAACCACTACCATGTCGATCTTTTTCAGGTCGTAGGTAGCTGCAAAAACCAGCACCAGCATTTGCAGCAACGGCACCCCGAAAATCATCGGCAGCATGGTGCGGTTACGGAATATTTGTTTGAACTCTTTTTGTAAAAGGTATTTTATTGTACGCATAATAGAGCTGTGAGATTAGAGCCACGAGCTTCGGGCCCGTTTTTATTTAAGGCTTTTCTGAAGTCCGATAATCATTTTCTGTTCTTCATCTAATTGGTTATCCAGTTGATTAAATCTTTCGTCGTTCAAAAAGTTAAGTTTGTTCACTATAATTAATTGTGTTTCCAGTTCAAATGAGGATCCGAGTGCAACATCTAAAAAACGATTGAAATCTTTGTCAGAATTACGACCTGCACCTTCCGCTATATTTGACGGGATAGAAATGGCAGAGCGTTTTATTTGCCCTGTTAATCCGTACATTTCTTCTTTTGGGAAATTTTCGGTGTATTTATAAATGTCCACAACTAAATCAACCCCCTTTTTCCAGACTTTTAAATTTTTAAAGTTTTTCATATTCAATAGTTTTAAGGTTATTATAATATCTGCATCTAATTACTTAAAGCTCAAAGCTTGTGGCTTGTGGCTCAAAGCTCATTTATTATTCCAACCGTATCTTAAACTTCTTCACACTCAGTGCAATAAAAAACAAGGTCATTCCGATTAAAACCACTGTTTCTTTCCAGATAAACAAAACTCCGGTACCTTTTAGCATGATGGCGCGAACGATGGAAACAAAATAGCGGGCCGGCATAACGTAACTGACACCCTGTAATACTTCGGGCATGTTTTCAATCGGATAAATAAAACCCGAAAGGAGGATGGTAGGCAGCATCAGTACAATCATTGAAATAAACATGGCTGCCATTTGGCTGCTGGTTACCGTTGATATAAAAATACCGAGGCAGAGCGCCATAGCTATAAAAAGTACGGTTTCGAGCATTAACAGCAGAAAACTTCCGAGAATGGGGACCCCGAATACAAAGTGGCCGATTAAAACAATTACAAAGGCATTGACAATCGAGAGCAGCAAATAGGGAAGTACTTTGCCTATAATAATCTGCCCGGGGCGCAAAGGCGAAACCAACAGGATTTCCATAGTGCCCAGTTCTTTTTCGCGGGTAATGGAAATGGAAGTCATCATGGCGGAAATCAGCATCAGTATCAGCGCCATTACTCCCGGGACAAACATGTAGGCGCTTTTCATTTCTTCGTTGAAATACATGCGCACTTCGGGTTCAATTTGCAGGGGCAACTGAAGGTTCGGGTGCATCTTTTTTACATAATCGCTGATAATCCCGGAAGTGTAGGATATGACCAGCCGCGCCATGTTTGGGTCCGAAGCATCGGCAATTAGCTGCAAATCAGCTTTGCCCTCTTTTATTAATTTATCGCCAAAGTTGTTTTCGAAAACAATCACCTCCTTTACTTTCCCTTTTCTGAAAATAGACTCAACGTCGTTAATGTCTTCCAGGTTTTTATCAAGAATAAAGTAGCCCGATGAAAGGATTTTGTTGGTAATTTTCATCGTGGTTTCATCTTTCGACTGGTCGTAAATGGCAATGTGCACATCCTGTATTTCGTTTTTGATAACAGTGCCGAAAATCAACAGTTGGGCAATGGGGATAAAGAAAAGTACCATGATCGTTCGCGGATCGCGAAAAATGTGGTAGAATTCCTTTTGTATAAATGATTTTAGTTGTTTCATATTTTCAGTTTTTAGCTGTGAGCCCCGAGCTTCGAGCTCTTAGCCAGTAGTTTTTTTGTAACCAAATCATCTCAATTTTTTTTAAATTTTTCACACTATTCTTTTGATGGATTAGCGATTCATTTGTTATTACAAACAAGCTCGCAGCTTGTGGCTCGCAGCTCACAGCTATCTTGCTATTTTTAAAAACACTTCATCCATATTTTTCGCGCTGTATTTTTCTTTCAGTTTAGCCGGCGTGTCGAGTGCTTCAATTTTACCGGCATTCATAATAGAAACCCGGTCGCAATATTCGGCCTCGTCCATGTAGTGTGTGGTTACAAACACCGTAATCCCGTTATTGGAAGCTTCGTAAATTAAATCCCAGAATTTTCTTCGCGTAACAGGATCCACTCCGCCGGTGGGTTCGTCTAAAAAAACGATTTTAGGTTCGTGGAAAATGGCTACAGAAAATGCCAGTTTTTGTTTCCAGCCTAATGGCAGTCCGGCAATCAGTTTTTTTCGGGCACCTGTCATTTCCAGCTTTTCCAAAAGTTCGACTTCTTTTTCCTTTACTTTTTTTAGCGGAATACCGTAAATCCCGGCGTACAAATGAATGTTTTCCGAAACGGTCAGGTCTTCGTATAATGAGAATTTCTGGCTCATGTAGCCAATGTTCCTTTTTATTTTTTCTGTTTCGCGGTAAATATCGAAACCGGCAACTTTTACTTCTCCGGAAGTAGGCGCCGAAAGCCCGCACAAAATCCGTATTGTAGTCGTTTTTCCGGCGCCGTTTGCCCCCAGGAATCCGAAAATCTCACCCTTATAAACATCAAAAGTAAGGTTGTCGTTGGCTGTAAACGACCCGAATTTCTTTACCAGTTTTTTGACCGTTATTATAAGCCCCCTTTCCCTTTCGGAATTTCCCTCCAAGGGGGAAAATTTGTCATTTTGTGGCTTTTCGTTCATCATATTTTACTTCTTTATTAAGGACTGTTTTTTGTTCCCCTCCTTTGGAGGGGTTAGGGGAGGCTCATACTCATAAACACATCCTCAATCCCCGCCTGTATTTCTTCCACAATTACATGGGTGTGGTTTCGCCCGGTCAGGAATTTATCCAGTTCGCTGGTTTCCACTTCGTCATTCACACCGGTAAAATGTACAAACTGCCCAAAAGCAAACACCGACTCGGCCTTTGGAAATGACCTCAAATCCCGTATTAGCCGGAACATATCTTCCGAGCGTACCCGGATAATTTTTCGTGGAAATTTTTCTGTGATCCGCACGGGAGAGTCCACATCCAGGATGCTTCCTTTTTGCATCAGTGCAACGCGGTCGCAAAGCGAAGCCTCGTCCATGTAAGGTGTTGAAACCAATATGGTAATTCCTTTTTGTTGCAGCGCTTTCAGCATTTCCCAGAATTCTTTTCTCGAAACGGCATCCACACCCGTTGTAGGTTCGTCTAATATCAGAATTTTGGGTTTGTGGATCAGTGCGCACGAAAGAGCCAGTTTTTGTTTCATCCCGCCCGAAAGTTTTCCTGCCCGGCGGGTTTTAAAAGGCTCAATCTGGTAGTAAATGTCGCGGATGAGGTCGTAATTTTCTTCAATGCTTGTCCCAAATACGGTGGCAAAAAAGCGGAGGTTTTCTTCAACGCTCAAATCCTGGTACAGCGAAAAACGGCCCGGCATATAACCCACGATGTGCCGTATTTTTTTGAAGTCCTTCACTACGTCCAACTTGTTTAGTTTTGCTTCGCCCGAACCGGGCAGGAGCAGCGTTATCAGAATACGCATCAGAGTAGTTTTCCCGGCTCCGTCGGGGCCAATCAACCCAAACAGTTCGTCTTTTTCAACGGTTAGCGAAATCTCCTTCAGCACCTGAATATCGTCGTAGGATTTTGATATGTTGTTAATTTGAATCATAGCCTCCCCTAACCCCTCCAAAGGAGGGGGGCTTGAAACTTGTATCTGTTGACTTTTCATTGAATAATTAATTGCAGAAATTATTTAAATCTCCTCCCCTTTGGGGAGGCTGGGAGGGGCTTTACCAACTCACTTCTCCCGGCATCCCGATTTTTAAAGTCCCGTCGTTTTTAACGGCTACTTTTACCGCGTAAACCAGTTTCACCCGTTCTTCTTTTGTTTGAATGATTTTGGGAGTGAACTCCGCTTCCGACGAAATCCAGGTAACTTCGCCTGAAAGCATTTGGTTTTCTGTTTCCGATTTGTCGATCAAAACGTTTACCTGTTGGCCAATTTTTACTTTCGGAAGTTGCGCTCCGCTTACATAAACTTTTAGGAAACCTCTAAAAATTAAAAATCTACCAATCAGCCTATTATAATAGTAAATAGTATCTTAGGAGCATATTCTTATACAATGAGGACAAGATACAAAGCAACAGGGACAAACAGT